>CAIWCQ010000350.1 GCA_903911165.1 uncultured Actinomycetes bacterium
CGGCGCCCAGGTCATTGGGGACACCAACACTGGTCTGAAGCTCACCGCCGACTCGTTCGACGAAGCTTGGTTTGGCAGCGCGAAGAAGGTGACCGTCAACAAGGATGAGTCGATCATCCTCTCCGGAGGTGGCGACAGCGGCATCGTCAAGGAGCGCGTCGAGCTCCTCCGCAGCCTCATTGAGTCCGAGACCAGCGACTACAACCGCGAGAAGCTGCAGGAGCGCCTGGCCAAGCTGAGCGGCGGTGTCGCCGTCATCCGCGTCGGAGGAGCGTCCGAGGTGGAGGTCAACGAGAAGAAGGACCGCATCACCGACGCCTTGTGCGCGACCCGTGCGGCCGTGCAGGAGGGTATCGTCGCTGGTGGTGGCTCTGCTGCAGGCCGCCCCGGCGCTTGACGAGCTCACGCTCGTCGGTGACGAGGCAACCGGTGCCAATATCGTGCGCGTCGCGCTCGAGGCACCGCTGAAGCAGATCGCCTTCAATGCCGGCCTGGAGCCGGGTGTGGTTGCCGAGAAGGTGCGCAACTCCCCGTCCGGAACCGGCCTGAACGCGGCCACCAACGAGTACGAGGACCTGCTTAAGGCCGGCGTCGCCGACCCGGTCAAGGTCACTCGCTCGGCGCTGCAGAACGCCGCAAGCATCGCGGCGCTGTTCCTGACGACCGAGGCCGTTGTCGCCGACAAGCCGGAGAAGGCGTCCGCAGCCGCGGGCGACCCGACCGGCGGCATGGGCGGCATGGACTTCTAAGTCCCTCTCACGGAAAAGCCCGGCTCGCCCTGCAAAGGACAAGCGAGCCGGGCTTTTTCGTGTCCCCAGGCCCTCCCCTCCGTCGGCCTCCGCTCGGCGACTGTGCGGTTTCGTGCGTGACACGCCGCCGGTCCGAAAAAATCCGCACACTCATCCTGAACCGAGGGCTGCGCGGACACGGGCGATGATCACCGCCGGCGTGCGAAGCATGTCACTGCTGACCCGAATGATTCGCCAGCCCAGTGACTCGAGGTCACTGAGTCGTTCGATGTCGCGTCTGCGTTGTCGTGCATCCGTCCAGTGCTGGGCGCCGTCGAACTCCACGCCCACGCGGCGGTCCCGCCATCCCATATCGAGGTACGCCATCGCGAAACCGAACTCGTCAGCGACGCGAATTTGAGTCTCTGGAGCAGGTAGGCCCGCCCTCACCAACGTCAGTCTGGTCAGCGACTCATAGGGGGATTCCGCACCACCGTCGACGAGTGCCAGTGTCCTACGAAGCGTCGGGAGTCCGCGGACCCCGGGGTGGACGGCGATGACGTCTTCAATGTCGACGACTTTCAGGTTCGTCGCATTCATCAACGCGTCGAGTCGTTGAACGCTCGCGGTGAGCGGTAGCCGCCGACCTACGTCGAACGCGGTTCGGGCAGCGGTTGTCACCAACATGCCGTCGAGTTCAATTGCCTCGCCGGGGAGAAGCGAGTCACTGTGAACGGTCAGCATCGCGGGTGCGCGTCGATTCACGTGCACGAGTTCGGCGGGCACGGTCGGTTCGACCCATTTCGAGCCAAGCATGGCTGACGCCGACAGGCCCGCGACTATGCCCTGCCGGCGTGACCAGAGCCAGCCGGCACGGGCCCGCTGAATCGGCGATAGCTCCACCGCTCGCGGCGCGTATACGCCGGGGTACACCGCTGTGTAGAACTTCCGTAGCTGGCGCGCTGACAACGCGCCCGCCTCGACCGCCTCTGCACCTCGGAAGGGCCAGCCATCGTCCACAGGCGGAGGTTGCCATCGGGCACCGACGCTGCCCAGTCGACTGTGCGGTTTTCTACACAGCCTCGGCGTGTCCCGCGCGAAACCGCACGGTCGGCGACGGGAGTGGGGGTGAGTGAGGTGCCGGACCGACTAGGCGACCGGCGCCGCCTGCCGCCCGCGGATGAGACGTCCCGGCCGGGCCGATGTCGGCACACCGTCGGTGGCGATCACCTCTCCGGAGACGATGGTCGCGACGTAGCCGTCGGCGGTCTGGTCGAGACGGCGGCCGCCGGCCGGCAGATCGTGGGTGATCACCGGCTTGTGCAGGGTCAGGCCGGCGTGGTCGATGACGTTGAGGTCGGCCTTGTAGCCGACTGCGATTCGCCCGCGGTCGGCGAGTCCGGCCACCCGCGCCGGCACCGAGGTCAGCAGCCGTACCGCTTCGGCCACGCTCAGCCGGCCAGTGGGCCGGTCGCGAGCCCAGTGCGCCAGCACGAACGTGGGGTAGCTCGCGTCGCAGATCATCCCGTAGTGCGCGCCGCCGTCGCCCAGGCCCAGAACCACATCGTCGCGACGGATCAACTTCCCGACCGTATCCAACGAGTTGTTCTCGAAGTTGGCCAACGCCACCAGCATCATCGCCCGACCGTCATCGTCGAGGAGCCGGTCGTAAGCCTCGTCCAGTGGGCTCACACCGCGTGCTTCAGCCCGGGCCAGGATGCTGTCCTGAGCGGCCGGCTCGTAATTCGCCGGTTCGGTGAAGGGGAACATCCACTCCCACGCCTGCGCGAAGTACATGAAGGGGTGTCCCTCGCCCGGCTTGTCGGCCAGGATGCGCGCCCGCACCTCTGGCTTGCGCATCTGCGCCACCCGCTGATCCAGTGGCAGATCCGCGATCTCCTGATAGCTCGGGTACAGCGCGAACGGGTTGGCCGTCAGTTCCAGGCCGATCACCAGGCCGATCGGCCGGGCGAAAACCTGCGCGGTGATCTCCGCGCCGGCGGCATTGAACTTCTCGATCAGGTTCACCGCACCGGGCCAGATCGGATCGCCCGAGTTGCCGGTCGTCAGGGTGAAGGTGACGGGCACGTGTGCGTCGCTCGCGGCCTCGAACACCTGCTGCAGGACGCGCTCGTAACCACCGGCCGGTATATCCGGGATGAACTGCAGCAGGCCGCCACCGGCGTCGGCAACGCCGCCGACGATCGCCGCGATCTCAGCGTAAGCGGCGTCGTAGCTCGGGATGGGTGCGCCGCTACCGGTCTTGTGGAAAGCGAATCGCGATGACGAAACACCCAGCGCCCCAACCTCAATCGCTTCGGCCGCAAGCTTACGCATCAGCGCCAGATCCTCTGTCGTAGCAGGTTCGCAGTCCGCTCCGCGCTTGCCCATCACGTACACCCGCAGCGGCGAGTGCGGGAGATAGGCCGCGATGTCGATATCGCGGTGCCTGGAATCCAGGGCGTCGAGATATTGCGGGAACGTCTCCCAGTCCCACGGCAGTCCGTCGGTCATCACCACGCCGGGAATGTCCTCCACCCCGGCCATCACATCGACGAGTACCTCGTGATCCTCGGCGCGGCACGGCGCGAAGCCGACACCGCAGTTGCCCATCAACGCGGTGGTCACTCCGTGCGACGACGACGGCGACATCCGTTCCGACCAGATCGCCTGGCCGTCGTAATGGGTGTGCAGGTCGACGAATCCCGGCGTGACGAGCAATCCGGTGGCGTCGATCTCGCGGGTGCCGGTTGTGTCCACGGTTCCCACCGCGACGATGACGCCGCCAGACACCGCGACATCGCCCCGGTACGGTTCACCGCCCAAGCCGTCGACGACGGTACCGTTGCGGACGACGAGGTCGTAGCTCATAGGAGCAGGTTACGTCGCGAGAGTGGACGACGCCGGAGGGATCGCAAGCTGATCGACAAAACCTTGCTGGGGTGGCCCTTCGTCGGGATGCCGTTGATGGTGCTGCTCGGCCTGGGTGTCCGCGAGGGCGCGGCCCCGCTGAACGGATGGGCACCGCAGGTCGCGGGCCCGCCGCCGCAGTGGCTGCTGCTGTTCAGCGATCCGCGCACCGCCAACGCCATGCTGATCGCAGCGGCGGGTGCTGCGCTGTACCGGCGACTGTGGGCCGCGCTACCGATGATCCTGGTCATCCCCGTGGTGTCGATCGCGGCCACGGCTGGTCTACAGAAGTTGTTCGGAGCGTCGCCGGGCCAGGGGCCGGCGTATCCGAGCAGTCAGACCACGCTGATGGTCGTGGTGCTGGGGATGCTCGTGCTTGCCGTGGGTGTGCGTCGGTGGCTGACCGCCGCCGCGGTGGTCTTCGTGCTCCTTGGTATCGCGGGACAGTCCGTCGATCTGGATAACCTCGCCGATTCGCTGGGCGCGCTGCTGCTGGGCACATCCCTGGTGGCGGTCGCGGCGTCGATCCTGCGCAAGCTCCGCTTTCGCCTATAAACCGTACGTTCACCTTTTGGTAACCCCCGCGTCGCCCTGGGTGGTTAGCTTTCCCGCGTGACTACACAGTTCGAGAATTACACCGTCTTTGACGACGACGATGACGACCCGGTACTGATCGACCCCGCCGGCGCCGCCGTCGATACCTGGCGGGAGAACTACCCCTACGACCATCGGATGTCCCGCGATGAGTACGAGGAGCAGAAGCGACTCCTGCAGATCGAACTGCTGAAGCTGCAGAAGTGGTCGCAGCGCAACGACCACCGCCACGTGATCGTTTTCGAGGGCCGTGACGCCGCGGGCAAGGGCGGCACCATCAAACGCTTCATGGAGCATCTGAATCCGCGCGGCGCGCGCGTAGTCGCCCTGGAGAAGCCGACCGAAAAGGAACGCACCCAGTGGTATTTCCAGCGCTACGTCAACCACCTTCCCGCTGCCGGGGAGCTCGTGCTCTTTGACCGGTCCTGGTACAACCGCGCGGGCGTTGAACGCGTCATGGGCTACTGCACCGGCAAGCAGCATGCCGAGTTCATCAGGCAGGCACCCCTTTTCGAACAGATGCTGGTCAACGACGGCATCAGCCTGACGAAACTCTGGTTCTCGGTGTCGGTGTCCGAGCAGCGCACTCGCTTTGCCATCCGGCACGTCGATCCGGTTCGGCAGTGGAAACTCTCACCGACCGACCTGGCATCGCTGGACAAGTGGGACGACTACACCGCGGCCAAAGAGGACATGTTCACCTGGACCGACACCGAGGTCGCCCCGTGGACGGTGATCAAGAGCAACGACAAGAAGCGCGCCCGCATCAATGCGATGCGTCACGTGCTGGGTAAGTTCAACTACGACAACAAGGATCACGAGGTGGTCGGTGTGGCCGATCCCATGATCGTCGGCCGCGCCCACTCGTCGGACTAACCGAGGACCTGCTGCAGGAACGAGTAGCACAGCGCTGACTTAAAGGCGCTCTGGGCGTTGTCGGCGGCCCCGGCGTGGCCGCCCTCGATGTTCTCGTAGTACCAGACCGGCTGCCCTGCCTCCTCGAGTGCGGCGGTCATTTTCCGGGCATGGCCGGGGTGGACGCGGTCGTCCCGGGTCGAGGTGGTGATCAGCATCGGTGGATACCGCCGCTCGGCGACGATGTTTTGGTAGGGCGAGTACTCGGAGATGAATTCCCAATCTGCCGGGTTGTCCGGATCGCCGTACTCCGCGACCCAGGAGGCCCCCGCCAGTAGCAGGTGAAATCGCTTCATGTCCAGCAGGGGAACCTGGCACACCAGGGCCCCGAACAACTCCGGGTACTTGGTCGCCATGATGCCCATCAGCAGGCCGCCGTTGCTGCCGCCCTGCGCACCGAGATGTGCGACGTCCGTGATTCCCCGGGCGACCAGGTCGGCGGCGACGGCGGCGAAATCCTCGGCGACCCGGTGCCGACCCTCCCTCATCGCCTGGTTGTGCCAGCCCGGACCGTACTCCCCGCCGCCGCGGATGTTCGCCAGCACGTAGGTGCCGCCGCGGGCGAGCCACAGTCGGCCCAGCAGCCCGTCGTAGCCGGGCGTGCGGGACACCTCGAAGCCTCCGTATCCGCCGAGCAGGGTCGGGCCCTCGCGTTGCGAATCAGCCTGCCCCACAACGAAATAGGGCACTGAAGTGCCATCGGCGGATGTCGCGAAGTGCTGGGATACGGTCATCTCGGCCGAGTCGAAGAACGCGGGTGCCCGCTTGATCTCGGTCAATTCGTCGCCCGCACTGCCGTGCAGCAGGCGGGAGGGGGTCAGGAATCCACTGGAGTCCAGAAAGATCTCGTCGCCGGTGGAGTCGGCGGCGACGATCACCGTGCTGGCGAAGGCCTCGGCGTCGCCGACTCCCCGTACCGCTTCGCGATGCCACGTCCCGGGTGTGACGACTTCGGTTTTGCTGGCCACGTCGGTCAGCGTGACCAGCACCAACCGGTCGCGTGTCCATGCGTACTGATGCA
>CAIWCQ010000351.1 GCA_903911165.1 uncultured Actinomycetes bacterium
CCGGTCCGAGTAACCGAGCGTACTCGAGGGTGATGTGACTCCAGTCGAAGTAGACAAGGGTGCTGCCGACGATCACGGGGCAGCGGTCCGCAGTGCAGAAGAGGTTGGTCAAATCCACGTAGCGTCCACCACCGGATTCGGTGGCAGCCGACTCGGCGGCGATGCCGGACTCGTTGACCGCAGTCGATCGCGACGGCGCGCACGCCATTGGATCATCGAGGTGGCCGGACAGGCAGATGGGCACTACGGATTGCGGATCGGGGACGGGTCCAAGGACGAGGACTTTGGAGCCGGTGTCGCGGAGTTGACGCACGAGGCGTGTCAGGCTGGCCAGCCACGCCGCATCGTACGACTGGAAACCCGGCTGCCAATTGCGCGAGGTATCGCTACCGTACTGCCGCCATACGCTGACGACGATGAGTTGTGGTTTGTCGGCACGCAGTCGGTCGAGGGTCTGAGCGCGCCACTCGTCACATTTTTGAAGACTCCCCGCAATCCGTTGGACTGTGCCGGCGACCGGCACGGACACCGATGGGCAGCCAGCCTTGGCAAGGGTCTCTAGCCGCCAACGCCGCTGGGTGGCCATCTGCTCGAACGCCGGAATCCACATCGCCGCATGCGAGTCGCCAACCAGAGCCACGGTTGTCGCTGAGGTGGTATCACCGGTCGCGCACTCCGGCTGGCCGGCTTCGAAAAAACTGCGGACGCAGCCGTTGAAGGACTGCATCTTCTTTTCGGCCGATGCGTCACGGAGGGCTGGGCTCAGATTTGATGGGATGGCGGCGAGATCGGCGGATGCTGCGACGGCTACGCGCACTTGGGCGAACACATCGCGCACGGCGGTGTCATAGGCGTCGATGGTCGAGCCAGCAGGTGGTCGTGTCGCAGTGATATTGACGGGTGTGGCAGGTGCGCCGCGTCCGACTGGAATGGGAACAGCGTGTAGCAGTGCCGCGCCGGTGCAGGCTGCAATGGCGGTCGCAACGGCGCCGAGGGCAAGGCTTCGCCGGGGGGAGTTGCGCACGCTGGGGGCGAATCGCAGCGGGTTTTCCAGGTATCGCAAGGTCAAGGCAGCCAGTCCGGCGGAGATCACTGCGGCCGTGAGTCGTCCAGCAAGTCCCAGGGAGTGACCCACGATCAGGGGGGCGAAGATCAGAATCGGCCAGTGCCAGAGGTACCAGGAGTAGGAGATCTCGCCGATCGCGCGCATCGGCGGCGTTCCCAGGAGGCGTCCGCAGCCCTGGTCCGGTGTGGCTGTACCGGCGCCGATCACCAGTGCCGCACCCAGAGTGGGCAGCAGTGCGGCGATTCCGGGGTAGAGAGTGGTTCCACTCAATCGTGTGCAAGCCAACGCGATCAGGGCCAGTCCGGCCCACCCCATGAATATCGCGGCTCGGGGTGGGAGGCGGCGCCAACGATCGGCGGTCAGGGCCACCAGCCCGCCGACGGCCAACTGCCAGGCGCGTGTCGGCAACGAGAAAAACGCCACCGCAGGCATGACATAGGTGACCACGAATGACAGTGCGAAGGAGGTCGCGGCGACCGCGGCCAGGATCACCACATATGGTCGTTCTGAGGACGTGGCCTGGGATCTGTTGCGGCGGAGTAGTTTCCGGATGAGCCAGGCCGTGCCGAGGATCAGTGTCGGCCACACCAGGTAGAACTGCTCCTCCACGCCCAACGACCAATAGTGCTGAAACGGCGAGGTCGGCAGGTGGCCGGCATCGTTGAAATAGCTGACATCGCGGAGGATGAACCAGTAATTGCTGACGTACAGCGCGCTGGCGATGCCGTCCGTCATGGCAACCCGGGACTCACCGACGGGCAGCAGAATGACTGCGCCGATCATGGTGAGGACACCCACGGCCGCCGCCGCTGGAAGCAATCTACGGGCACGTGCCCCGTAAAAGCTTCGCAGTCGCACCGTCCCGGTGCCGTTGGCCTCGCGCCACAGCAGTCCGGTGATCAGGAAACCTGAGATGACGAAAAACACGTCCACCCCGACGAAGCCGCCACCGAATCCTGGTACAGCAGCGTGGAAGAGCACGACGGCCAGCACCGCGACCGCCCGCAGGCCCTGGATGTCGGGGCGGAACACGCTCTGGGTGCGGTGGCCCTGCGGGTCTTCGGTCGGCCTCACACCGTGGGCATCGCGCAAGGTCACCTACCTACGGACAACGCAATTCAGGGCCCCCACCCGTGTGATCATGTCATTCCGCATGCGCCCGCCAGGGCGGATTCAGCCGTGTTCGGCGACCCATGCGGTGGTGAAGCGCTGCAGTTCGGGAATATTCGAAGCCAGGCCCGCGCCGATCGACTTCTCGAGATTGCCGCCGACCAACGGAATTCTGATGTCCACCCGCACCGCGAAGTGCATCTTAGAACCGGCGTTCGCCGGGGTCAGTAATGCTCTGCCGTGCCCTGAGCCGAAACCGCCCGAAGCCGAAACTCTTACATGTCCGCGTACCTCGCGGACACCTACGACTTTCCATATCTCGCTGTGCCGGATTGTCAGTTCGGCCGGCAGAAGTCGTGCGATAGCGCCGGGAAGAAGCTGGCGGCCCAGATGTTGAGTGGCCTCCATGGTCACCGTGCCATCGGTGGCGACGACGAGGGAATCGAGCGTGGTGACCGCATCACCGGCGCCGAGGCGGGTCAGCCAGTAATCCTCCCGGCCGAATGTCGCGTGAATCTGTTCAACGCTGGCGGGCGATTCGGTCCAGACGTCGAATGAATGCGACACAGCAGCCATTCTTACCGGAACTCGCTGTCCGCGATACCGTGCTTCGGATCTCCGCGGGGTTGCGGGGCAACGCAGTCAGGCGGCAAGTAGGTTTCAAGCTTCATACGCATCGGGTGGCACTAGTCTTGCCTCGATACCAGGGAGGTGAGCCGATGGTCATGACCGATGGGCGCAGTGTGGAACGGATGTGCCTTCACTATGTGTGGAGGTCGATTCTCGTTGTCATCGCGCTCATAGTGGCTGCGGCATGCTACATCTGGTTCTCGCCGATTCTTCTGGTCGCGATCGGCGGGATCGTCGCGGTGATGGTGTTCGCCCGGCTCGTTTACCGCGGCGGAGATCGCTACATTCCAAATCTGTACGCGCGTGATATCCGGGTTTATGACGTTGCGTACCGGGACTTCATTAGCCGCACGATCTCTGATCTGCGGCAGGCGAAGATCGCGGGCCACCCGCTGTTGTGGGAAGCCGCCCAACTCACTCCACCGGCGTCCCGCCAGGATTCCGATGAGCTCGTCCTCGATCTGGGCGTGTGGATCGGTTGGTCGACACGGCTCATGGCCGACGCTTCCGGCCGCACGGTGTACGGGTTCGACACCTTTTCCGGACTTGTCGAAGACTGGAAGGCCGATGACCAGGTGGTGGTCAAAAGCGGTACCTTTTCGCTCACTGAACCGCTCGCCCGCCGGCTCATGCCCGATACCGGTGTGACACTTCAGGACGGGTTGCCCGCCGCGCTGGGCCGCCGTGTCGAGTTCATCAAAGGAACCACCTACGAGACCCTGGCTCCGTTCCTGGCCGCTCGACCGGACACTCCCATCAGGTTCTTCCATATGGATTTGGATACCTATGAGAGTTGCCTGCACGCATTGGAAACCTGCAGGGATCGTTTCGTTGAGGGATCGATCATGGTCTTCGATGAGTACCTGGTCACCAACGGCGAAATGCTCGCGTTTTACGAATTCCAGAACAAGTACGGGCTCGAATGGCGATACCGCTCTTGGGGTCTCGAAATCTGGGAGATGAATGTTGAGATGGTCACCTCGCGATGGAAGCGTTCTGCCTATCGCGTTCTTGAGGTTGCGGTCTATTGGTTGGCGGGCAACGGCAAATACGCGTGGGCGTTCCTCGGCAGGCGCTTCTGGCGATTCTGGTTGGGAGCTCCGGTGGGCGATATCCTCTTCATGCTCGGCGCCGCCGGACAACGCAAGTCGGTTAGCCTTGAGATCACCGGTCTGGGAACGCTCAAGGTATGACCGAATCGGCTGGTGGTGGGTTGATCGACGTGGGAGTGCGCCGCACGGGAGAGGATCGTCTAATGCAGGGGATCGTTGCGTGAACCTCAACAACGGACTGGTGACGGTGGCGGACGCGTTGCCCGGCGTGAACCGGATCAGGGCCGTACAACGGGCACTCGCAGGGCGGACCAACCCGGTGTATCTGGAGATTGGCGTTTCACGCGGACAGGCTTTCCAGAAGATCAGCGCCGACGTGAAGATCGCCGTCGACCCGGCGTTCAAACTCTTGGAGCGCACCCGCGAACTCGCCAACGCGAAGGCCCGCGCCACCCACTACTTCGAGATGACCAGCGACGCGTTTTTCGACAACGAGACCGCATTCCTCGATCAGCACCCGATCGACGTCGCACTGATCGACGGCCTGCACACCTACGAACAGGTAGTGCGTGACGTCGAGAAGTCGTTGCTGCACATGCGCGACGACGGCGTCATCTTCCTGCACGATTGCAACCCTCCGTTCGAGTTGGCCGGCCGACCCGCTGCGTCCTGGGAGGACTTCATGGCGCAGCAGTCCGGGCCACTGGTGTTCGGTGTATGGAACGGCGATGTCTGGAAAGCGATCGTCCATCTGCGTAGTACCCGCCCCGATCTGCTGGTCGGCGTGCTCAAGTGCGACCAGGGCGTCGGCTTCGTCCGCAAGGGCGCTCCGGAATCGACACTGCCGTACTCGGTGGAGCAGGTCGCGGCGCTCACCTATGCCGATCTCAAAGCCGATCGCAAACGCCTGCTTAATCTGAAGTCGCCCCGCTATCTCGGAGAATTTCTGGCTTCGGGCGCCGGGTCTGCCCAGAAGTAAACTCCCGGAATTAAACCGATGAAATTCGTGCTCGCAACGTGGGGGAGTCGCGGAGATATCGAGCCCAGCCTTGCCATCGGTCGTGAACTCCTGCGCCGTGGGCATGACGTGCAGATGGCCGTGCCACCCGATCTGGCGGATTTCACTTCGGCGGCCGGGCCTGAGGCGGTCGCATTCGGGCCGCCATCGCGGGCCATCCTCGATGCCCATCGCAACTTCTGGACGTGTTTCTTTCGCAACCCCTGGAAGCTGCGCGAGTTGATCGCCTCGCGTACCGAAATCGCGGGGCCACTGCTGCAGGGTTGGCAGGACATGAGCGCAACGCTGATGTCGATGGCCGACGGTGCCGACCTGATCCTGACGGGCATCAATTTCGAGGACGCCGCGGCCAACGTCGCCGAGCATTACGGCATTCCGTTGGCCACCTTGCATTACTTCCCACTGCGTCCCAACCCCCAGGTTCTGCCGTTCCTGCCGGCGCCCCTGGGCCGTTCGGCCGTGCGGGCGTTCTGGTGGGTGTCGTGGCGCGGGACGAAGAAGGCCGAGGACACCCAGCGCCGGGAACTCGGTCTGCCGAAGGCGTCGGGCTCCGCGCCGCGTCGGATCACCGGCCGCGGGTCGCTGGAAATCCAGGCCTATGACGAGGTCTGCTTTCCCGGCCTGGCGTCGGAGTGGTCGACATGGGCCGCCCAGCGTCCTTTCGTCGGCACCCTGACCCTGGAGTTGGCCACCGATGCCGATGACGACGTGATGTCGTGGATCGCGTCGGGAACACCGCCGATCTTTTTCGGGTTCGGCAGCATCCCAGTCGAGTCCCCAGCTGACACGATCGCCATGATCGCCGCGGTCTGTGCGCGACTGGGCGAGCGCGCCCTCGTGGGGGCAGCCGGAACCGATTTCAGCGGAATTCCGCATTTTGATCACGTCAAGGTGGTGGGCACGCTGAACTACGCATCCGTGTTTCCAGCCTGCCGGGCTGTCGTGCACCACGGCGGTTCAAGCACCACGCCCATCGTGATGCGCGCCG
>CAIWCQ010000352.1 GCA_903911165.1 uncultured Actinomycetes bacterium
CGCCTGGTCGGTGATCGTGACCCGGTGATGTGCCTCGTACTGGTCGCGGATGCCCTTCAGGATCTCGATCGTGTGAGCGAGCGTCGGCTCGTCGACCTTGACCGGCTGGAAGCGACGCTCCAGTGCGGCGTCCTTCTCGATGTACTTGCGGTACTCGTCGAGGGTGGTCGCTCCAATGGTCTGCAGCTCACCACGGGCCAGCTTGGGCTTGAGGATCGAGGCGGCGTCGATCGCGCCCTCGGCCGCTCCCGCGCCGACAAGGGTGTGCAACTCGTCGATGAACAGGATGATGTCGCCGCGGGTGTTGATCTCTTTGAGCACCTTCTTGAGGCGTTCCTCGAAGTCGCCGCGGTAACAACTGCCGGCCACCAACGAACCCAGGTCGAGGGTGTAGAGCTGCTTATCTTTCAGCGTCTCGGGCACCTCGCCGTTGACGATGGCCTGTGCCAAGCCCTCGACGACGGCGGTCTTGCCAACGCCGGGCTCGCCGATCAGCACCGGGTTGTTCTTGGTCCGCCGGCTGAGCACCTGCATCACCCGCTCGATTTCCTTCTCGCGGCCGATGACCGGGTCCAGCTTGCCCTCCATCGCGGCGGCGGTCAGGTTGCGACCGAATTGGTCGAGCACCAGCGAGGTGGACGGGCTGCCCGACTCCCCGCCCCGGCCTCCGGTGCCAGCCTCTGCGGCCTCCTTGCCCTGATAACCGCTGAGCAGCTGGATGACCTGCTGACGCACCCGGGTCAACTCGGCGCCCAATTTGACCAGCACTTGGGCCGCGACGCCCTCACCCTCGCGGATGAGACCGAGCAGGATGTGCTCGGTGCCGATGTAGTTATGCCCGAGTTGCAACGCCTCGCGCAGGCTGAGTTCAAGCACCTTCTTGGCACGCGGGGTGAAGGGGATATGTCCCGACGGCGCCTGCTGACCCTGCCCGATGATCTCTTCAACCTGGGAGCGCACGCCTTCCAGCGAGATGCCCAGGGACTCCAGCGACTTGGCTGCGACGCCCTCGCCCTCGTGGATCAGTCCCAGCAGGATGTGCTCGGTGCCGATGTAGTTGTGGTTGAGCATCCGGGCTTCTTCTTGAGCCAGGACGACAACCCTGCGGGCGCGATCGGTAAATCTTTCGAACATCGCCTTTACCTACTCTCCGTCACCTAGCGTCGCGGCGGCACCGCGAGCCCTCTCATCACTGTAGTGGGCAGGTACCGGTCGGTGCCGTCCCCTAACTGACCCCACACCGCCGTAGGGCGGACACAGCGGTACAACATCGGCCGCCGACGAGGTATTTCCCCTGTGTTTCGCGGGTTTTCAGACCACCGGGGCCGGTACTACGCGGCTAGCGAAACAACCCTGACGAGTCAATGACGTCACGGGGGGCCGGTGGGGCCCGAAGCAATCGGGTGGCGGGGAATCAGGTGGCAGCGTGGAAGGCTTCGATGATCTCGGCCGGAATGCGCCCGCGGGTGGAGACCTTGTGGCCGCTACGACGGGCCCATCCCCGGATCGCCGCACTCTGCTCCCGGTCGATTGAGCCCCGACCGCGACCCGACCCGCCGGAACGGCCCCGGCGCCGACCACCTACGCGTCGACCGGCATCGATCCACTGCTTCAAATCCTCACGGAGTTTCTTTGCGTTCTTGGCCGAGAGGTCGATCTCATAACTGACGCCGTCGAGGGCGAATTCCACCGTTTCGTCGGCCGGTCCATCGCCATCGAAATCGTCGACGAGGGTAACTGTCACTTTCTTAGCCATGTTTTTTCAGTCCTTCCGCGCACGCAATTGGATTTGCTTGGGAACAATGTGCCATAAACTCGTGCAATAAGCCAAAAGGCACGCGAA
Source organism: uncultured Actinomycetes bacterium (assembly GCA_903911165.1). Lineage (GTDB taxonomy): Bacteria > Actinomycetota > Actinomycetes > Mycobacteriales > Mycobacteriaceae > Mycobacterium. Next base: position 1,844 of record CAIWCQ010000352.1, read on the forward strand.
TTCACAACAAGGCCAATCGCAGCGATTCAGTTTCCGTGTCGCCGGACAATCGGAAACAAAACCGTCTCGCGAATGGACAAGCCGGTAAGCACCATCAACAATCGGTCGATACCCATTCCGGTTCCGGTCGTCGGCGGCATTCCAAACTCCATTGCGGCGAGGAAATCCTCATCGAGTGCCATCGCCTCGTCATCGCCGGCGGCCGCCGCGCGGGCCTGAGCCTCGAACCGTTCCCGCTGGATCATCGGGTCAACCAGTTCTGAGTAGCCGGTGGCCAGTTCGAAGCCGCGGACATACAGGTCCCATTTCTCGGTGACACCGGCAATGCTGCGGTGTGCTCGCGTCAGCGGAGTCGTCTCGACCGGGAAATCCCTGACGAAAGTCGGCGCCCACAATGTGGCACCGACGCTGTGCTCCCAGAGTTCCTCAATCAGTTTGCCGTGTCCGTAACCGCGATCCGGAGGAATCTCGATACCGAGTCCGTCGGCAATGGCGAGAAGGTAATCGGCCGGCGTCTCAGGTGTGATTTCTTCACCGAGCGCGACCGACAGCGAAGGATACATTTGGAGTGACAGCCATTCGCCATCGAGATCGTAGGTGGTGCCGTCCGGCAATGGCACCTGCCGGGTGCCAATTGCCTCGTCGGCCACCTCCTGAATAAGCTCCCGGGTCATCACGGCCGAGTCGTCGTAGGTGCCCCAGGCCTGATAGGTCTCGAGCATTGAGAATTCGGGCGAGTGCGTGGAATCGGCGCCCTCGTTGCGGAAATTCCGGTTCACCTCGAAAACCTTCTCCAGCCCGCCGACCACACACCGCTTCAAGAACAATTCCGGGGAGATCCGCAGGAACAGGTCCGAGTCGAGCGCGTTGGAGTGCGTGACGAAGGGTCGGGCCGCGGCACCTCCGGCCAGCGTCTGCAGCATCGGGGTTTCGACCTCGAGGAACCCACGCCGCTCCAGAAAGCTGCGGACCGCGCGCACCACGGCGATGCGCTGCCGGGCCACCGACCGCGCCTGTGGGCGCACGATCAGATCCACGTAGCGCTGCCGGACCCTCGATTCCTCGCTGAGTTCACGGTGTGCCACCGGCAGCGGTCGTAACGCCTTAGCGGCCATCTGCCAGGAGTCGGCAAGTACCGACAGCTCGCCCCGCCGGGAACTGATCACCTCACCGTGGACGAAGACGATGTCGCCGAGGTCGACGGTGGACTTCCAGCCGTCCAGCCCGTCGGCGCCGACGCCGGCCAGACTGATCATCACCTGCAGTTGCGTTCCATCGCCCTCCTGAAGGGTGGCGAAGCACAGCTTTCCGGAGTTTCGGGCGAACACCACCCGACCGGCCACGCCGACGTGCGCTCCGGTGGTGGAGTCGGCCACCAGATCAGAGTGGGCGGCACGGACCTCGGCCAGTGAATGTGTCCGCGGCACGGCAACCGGATAGGCCTCACGGCCCTCGTCGATCAGGCGCTGCCGCTTGCCCTGCCGGATCCGGAACTGCTCGGGCACATCGTCAGCCGCCTGATGTTCCGGTTGGCCCGCAGGGGCATCAGCATCGCTCACGGGGTGCCAGCCTAAACGCCCGGTTCAGTGCGCCGGCTTGAGGCGTCCTCGCTGGGAGTCCTGGTTTCGCTCGTAGACCATCCGCAGGCCGTCCAATGTCAGGTGCTTGTCGTAGTGGTCGACAGTGCGCAGTTCGGGCAGCAACAGCGGGGCAGTGTGCCCGGTCGCCACGACCGTCACATCGACTCCGTCGAATCCGTCGACGTCCCGGCGGATCCGGGCCACCAGGCCGTCGACCAGACCGGCGAACCCGAACATCGCCCCGGACTGCATGCATTCGACAGTGTTCTTGCCGACCACCGATCGGGGCCGGGTGAGCTCGACCCGACGCAGGGCCGCGGACCGGGCGGCCGCGGCGTCCGACGAAAGCTGGACCCCGGGGGCGATCGCGCCGCCTAAAAACTCGCCTTTAGCCGAGACGACATCGACGCAGATCGACGATCCGAAGTCCACAACGATCGCCGCGGATTTGAATTTCGCGTGGGCTGCAAGGCAGTTCACGATGCGATCGGCGCCAACCTCCTTAGGATTGTCGACCAGAAGCGGTATTCC
>CAIWCQ010000353.1 GCA_903911165.1 uncultured Actinomycetes bacterium
CGACGTCGACATGCGCTGTCTGCTGATCATCGGGTCGTCGCAGACCCAGTGGTACACCGAAGCAGCCGGCGACACCGTGTTCACACCCCGGCGCTACCCCGGCTGAACACCCAATCCACGGCTTCCTCCACTGAACTGACCGCGGATACGCCGCCGGGCAGGGCCGGCCGCCGGATCATCACCACATCCACACCGAGCACCCTTGCCGCGTCAAGCTTCGCCTCGGTTAATCCTCCCCCGCTGTTCTTGGTCACCAGCACCTCGATACCTCTACTGCGCAACAGTTCGCATTCGTCCTCGTAGTGGTACGGACCGCGGGACAACACCAACTCGTGGTTCGGCGGCAGCGCCGCGACGTCAGGTGCGGTGACCACCCGGATCAGAAACCAGGCGTCACTGTCGGCGAAAGCAGCGACACCGGAGCGTCCTGTGGTCAGGAAAACCCGCGAATAACCCTTGGCAGCAATGATTGCAGCGGCCTCCGTATCGGTGGCAACCACTGTCGCGCCAGCTGGATCCCAGGGCGGACGGTTAAGCACGACATAGGGCATGTCGAGTTCGGCGCAGGCCGACGCGGCGTGCGCGGTGATGGTGGCGGCGAATGGGTGGGTGGCGTCGACGACCGCGGTGACGCCACTCTCGGTGAGCCAGGTGCGCAGGCCCTCGACACCACCGAAGCCACCGATGCGGACCGGGCCGACCGGCAAAGCCGGGTTGGGTACCCGGCCGGCCAGCGAGCTGATGATGTCGACCTTTGGATGCAGCAGTTCCGCCAGTGCCCGCGCCTCAGCCGTACCACCGAGCAGCAGCACTCTCATCAGTGCCGATCTCCGCGCGACCGGCCGGACGAGTACAGGTAACTGTCGGTGAAGCCCTCGGCCGCAAGCACATCACCGACGATGATCACCGCGGTGCGAGTGATCGCGGCCCGTTGAATCTGGCCGGCAATATCGGCGAGTGTGCCGCGGAGCACGACCTGCTGAGGCCAACTCGCGAACGCGACGACCGCGGCGGGGGTGTCCGGGCAGTAACCGCCAGTCAGCAGTTGCGGCACGATCGCGTCGATACGGTGGGCGGCCAGGTGGATCACGAGGGTGGCCCCGTGGGCCGCAAGCGTTGTCAGGTCCTCACCCTCGGGCATTGCCGTCGACAGGGTGGAGACCCGAGTCAGGATCACCGTCTGGGACACCCCCGGCACGGTCAGCTCCCGCCCCAGTGCGGCCGCAGCGGCGGTGAACGCCGGCACGCCCGGGACGATCTCGTAGCGGATGCCGAGGTCGGTAAGCCGGCGGCTTTGTTCGGCCACCGCGCTGTAGATCGACGGGTCGCCGGAGTGCAGCCTGGCCACGTCATGTCCCGCGGCGTCGGCGACGCCGATCTCGTCGATGATCTGATCCAGCGTCAACGGCCCGGTGTCGACGATGCGGGTACCCGGCGGACACAACTCCAGTAGATCGTCGGGCATGATCGAGCCCGCGTATAGACAGACTCGGCACCGCTGGAGCAGTCGCTGGCCGCGGACGGTGATCAGGTCGGCGGCCCCGGGCCCGGCACCGATGAAGTACACCGTCACAGGAGCGTCACCGACCACTGGGTGATCGGCATCTGCGGCCGCCAGCCGGTGAATCCGCCGATCGGCTCGGAGTTATAGTGCTGAAATCGACGCAAGTCACCACCAAGTCGCGAATACCACTGGGTCAGAACACTTTCGGATTCTGCGGTGACGGCGTTGGCTACCAGCCGACCACCACCAGCAAGCCTGCCGAGGCATTCCTCGACCAGTCCATCGCGGGTCAGGCCGCCGCCGATGAAGATCACGTCCGGGCAAGCCCCCTCGAAGTTCTCCGGTGCCTCGCCGAGCACCCGGATGTCGATACCGAAGGTGCGCGCGTTGGCGGCGATGCGATCGCGGCGCAGCGCATCGGACTCAAACGCCACGGCCCGGCAGCTCGGGGCGGCCCGACACCATTCAATGGCGATGCTGCCCGATCCTGACCCGACATCCCAGAGCAACTCTCCCCGCCGCGGCGCCAGTGCGGCCAGTGTCACTGCCCGGATGGTCTGTTTGGTGATCTGCCCATCGTGCCGAAAAGCCGAGTCGGGCAGGGCGGCACCGTCGTACTCCTCGGGGAGGTAGTGGATGGCGATGACATTGAGATCGTCGATGTCGTCGGGGGGTGCAGCCGCCCACGCCTGGGCCTGGCCGCTGCGGATTCGCTCTCTGACACCGTCGAGTTGCTCTAGGACGGTGAACTCCGAAGCGCCGCGGCCAGTCTCGGTCAGAGCCGTGGCCAACTCCGCTGCGCTCGAAGCATCGCGGGAC
>CAIWCQ010000354.1 GCA_903911165.1 uncultured Actinomycetes bacterium
CCGGAGCGCGCGAAGCCGTTGAATCGTTGAACGGTGTCGGTGAACGCCTGGGTGGGAAGTCCCGTGACGGTGGCCAACTCTTCCAGGGTATCGGCCTTCACGATCACTCCGGATTCCATCCACTTTTTCGGAATCCGTTGTCCAGGTTGCAATCCCGCGAAGATATAGCGATCCCGATACTGCTGGTCGAAAACCAGCCAAGCAGGAATGTTCTCACCGGGCCCGTCGCCCTGGCCGTACTTTCCGCCGTACATGCGGTGGCACGCCTCGACGTAGGGCATGGACTCATTCATGAATCGCTGGCCGGACATGTTGACGATGATGGATCCCGGCGAGTTGCGTTCGGACAGCGCGAACCACGGCGCACCCTCCAGTGGCACCGTCGGACCCCACCAGGCGTCCTCCATCAATTCCAATGCGGCGCCAAGTTTTTCCGCCGCGGCAATCCCGTCGCCGGTGTTCGCCTTGGCGCCGACTGTCCAGTCGGTGGTGATGGGTCCGCGCTGGTACTTCACCCGCATCTGTTCGTTGTGCTCGAATCCGCCACTGCCGAGGATCACGCCGCGGCGGACCCGGATCAGGGTGGGATCGGCCGCTTCCGGACCGGTCATATCTCGCACATAGACGCCGCGCACGACGCCGTCCTCGTAGTAGAGGTCGGTCAGTGCGGTATTCAGCAGAACCGGAACGCCCGCGTCCTGCAGTCCGATTCGTAGCGGAGCGATCAGCGCCCGGCCCATACCCACGAGATTTTTGCCCCGCATTCCGGCCCACACGCTTCGGACACCGACTTTCAAGCTGCGCAGCACTCCGCGCGGATGGCGCTTAAGCTGATTCAGTCGCACGTAGTCCTGTTGCATGACAACCACATTGAGCGGAACCTTCCCGTAGGCAGGTTCTAGCCCGGGCATATCCGGGCCGAGCTTTTTGGCGTCGAAAGGTTTGGGTTCGATTGAGCGACCGCCGGGTCGGCCGCCGGGGGTCTCGGGGTAGTAATCGGAGTAGCCCGGCACCCAGCACATCTCCAGTGGCGTGTTCTGTAAGACGAATGACAGCATCTCCGGAGCACGGTCCAGATAGGTGTCGATACGTTCGGGCTCGACCACATCGCCGATGATGGTGTGCAGATAGGTGCGGGCGGCGTCGGCGGTGTCGGTCACACCGTCGCGCTTGAGGATCTCATTGTTTGGGATCCACACGCCGCCACCCGACCGTGCCGTCGATCCGCCGAAGTGCGGCGCCTTCTCGATCACTACTGCGGAAAGACCCTGGTGAGCGGCGGTGAGCGCGGCCACCATTCCTGCGGCGCCACTGCCGACGACGATGACGTCGTATTCCTGAACTGTCATACTAGAACACGTTATAGAATCACCCCGCCCGGGCGCTACTGGCCAACCGGGCAGTTATCACGAACGCCGGAACCGGCCGGACGACGATGGGACCTGCGGAATGCTCAGCACTGCTGCCCGTGCCGAACTTGCCGCAGACCTGGCCGAGGCTGAACGGACCCGGGTCCCGATGAGCCCGCTGATCGTCGCGTACCCCGATATCGACGTTGTCGACGCCTACGAGATCCAACTGATCAACATTCGGCAGCGGATCGCCGAGGGTGCGGTGGTGGTGGGCCACAAGGTCGGTCTCTCATCTGAGGCGATGCAGAAGATGATGGGGGTCGACGAGCCCGACTACGGCCACCTACTCGCCGACATGGAGGTTTTCGAAGACGTCCCGGTGCCCGCGGCGAAGTACCTCTTCCCGCGAGTGGAAGTCGAGGTCGGCTTCCTCCTCGCTGAGGACCTCCCAGGCGCGGGCTGCACCGAGGACGACGTACTGGCCGCGACCGCGGCGTACGCTCCGTCGATCGAACTCATCGACACCCGAATCAAGGACTGGAAGATCGCACTGTGCGACACCATCGCCGATAACGCTTCGTCAGCCGGCTACGTGTTGGGGCCGGCACGGGTGTCACCGAAGGACATTGACATCACGGCCATCGATGCGGTGTTGACCCGCAACGGCGAGGTGGTGGCCGAAGGCCGCAGCGACGCCGTGCTCGGCAATCCCGTCACCGCCGTGGCATGGCTGGCCCGCAAGGTGGACAGCTTCGGAGTCCGGTTGCGAGCCGGTGACATCGTGCTGCCTGGGTCGTGTACCCGGGCTATCGACGCCCGCCCGGGCGATGAGTTCGTGGCAGATTTCGCCGGCTTGGGCTCGGTCCGATTGTCCTTCGAATAGGGGAAGATCCATGGGTTCGAACAAAAAATCGGTCGCTATCGTTGGCTCGGGCAATATCAGCACTGACCTGCTGTACAAGTTGTTGCAGTCGGAGTGGCTCGAACCCCGGTGGATGATCGGGATCGACCCGAACAGCGAGGGCTTGGCTCGGGCTCGCAAGCTCGGACTTGAGACCAGTCACGAAGGTGTGGATTGGCTACTGGCCCGGGCGGAGATTCCGGACATGGTGTTCGAGGCGACGTCGGCCTACGTCCACCGGGCGGCGGCCCCTCGTTACGCCGAGGCCGGCATCACCGCCATCGACCTGACGCCGGCGGCGATCGGTCCGGGTGTGGTGCCACCGGCGAACTTGCGCGCACACCTTGATGCACCGAACGTCAACATGGTCACGTGCGGCGGCCAGGCGACCATCCCAATCGTCTACGCGGTGTGCCGAGCGGTCGCCGCACAGGGCGGCGCCGTGCCGTACGCCGAGATCGTGGCCTCGGTGGCGTCGGTGTCAGCCGGACCCGGAACCCGGGCCAACATCGATGAGTTCACCAAGACCACCAGCAAGGGAGTGGAGACCATCGGGGGAGCGGCGCGCGGAAAGGCAATCATCATCCTCAACCCGGCCGACCCGCCGATGATCATGCGCGACACCATCTTTTGTGCGATCCCCGAGGATGCCGACACCGATGCGATCGCAGCATCCATTCGTGATGTCGTTGCCGAGGTGCAGACCTACGTACCCGGCTACCGGTTGCTCAATGAACCGCAGTTCGACGCGCCATCAATGAACTCGGGTGGCTACGCGATGGTGACGACGTTCATCGAGGTTGAAGGGGCAGGTGATTATCTTCCGCCCTACGCCGGCAACCTGGACATCATGACGGCTGCGGCCACCAAGGTCGGCGAAGAGATCGCCAAGCAGGCCGCGGTCATCTCGGGGGGCGCCCGATGAGCGAGCACATCTGGGATATCCGGATCACCGACACGTCACTGCGTGATGGTTCGCACCACAAACGACACCAGTTCACCCGCGAGGAGGTCGGTGCGATCGTCGCCGCCCTCGACGGTGCCGGAGTGCCGGTGATCGAGGTGACCCACGGCGATGGACTGGGCGGCTCGAGCTTTAACTACGGCTTCTCGAAAACTCCGGAGCAGGAATTGATCAAGGTGGCGGCCGAGACCGCCAAGGAGGCCAAGATCGCCTTCCTGATGCTGCCGGGTGTGGGCACCAAGGAGGACATCAAGGAAGCCCAGAACAACGGCGGATCAATCTGTCGGATCGCCACCCACTGCACTGAGGCTGACGTGTCCATCCAACACTTCGGCCTGGCTCGCGAACTCGGCCTGGAGACGGTCGGATTCCTGATGATGAGCCACACCATCCCGCCGGAGAAGTTGGCCGCCCAGGCGCGCATCATGGCCGACGCCGGATGCCAGTGTGTCTATGTGGTGGACTCAGCCGGCGCTTTGGTGCTCACCGACGTCGCTGATCGAGTCTCGGCATTGATCGCCGAACTCGGTGATGACGCTGAGGTCGGATTCCACGGACATGAAAATCTCGGACTCGGGGTTGCCAATTCGGTGGAGGCGGTGCGGGCCGGAGCCAAGCAGATCGATGGCAGTGTCCGGCGCTTCGGCGCAGGTGCAGGCAATGCTCCGGTCGAGGCGCTGATCGCGGTGTTCGACAAGATCGGCGTCAAAACCGGCATCGATTTCTTCGATATCGCCGACGCCGCCGAGGACGTCGTCGCCCCGGCCATGCCGACCGAGTGCTTGCTGGACCGCAACGCGCTGATCATGGGGTACTCCGGGGTGTACTCCAGCTTCCTGAAGCACGCCGTTCGTCAGGGCGAGCGCTACGGGGTGCCGGCGCATCAACTGCTGCACCGCGCCGGGCAACGCAAGCTGATCGGCGGCCAGGAGGACCAGTTGATTGACATCGCGCTCGAGATTCAGCGGGAGCAGATCCAACGGGAGCAGGATTCAAAGCCCGAGCGGTGACGCCCGCAGCCGCGCTGGGTGCACGATGGTCCGATGAGCACTCGCGAACGCGCACAGGCGATCCTGGAACAACTCGCCGGGGCGGACGCGGTGCTGCGCGAGGACCAGTGGACCGCCATCGAGGCACTCGTGGTGGCCCGCCGTAGGGCGCTGGTTGTGCAACGCACCGGATGGGGTAAGTCGGCGGTGTACTTCATCGCCGCCAAACTTCTGCGCGAGCAGGGCCGGGGTGCCACCGTGATCGTGTCGCCGCTGCTGGCATTGATGCGCAATCAGGTCGCGGCTGCCCAACGCGCCGGCGTGCACGCAGCCACCATCAACTCGGGCAACGTCACCGAGTGGGATACGGTCCACCGACAGGTCGCCGCCGGTGAACTCGACGTGTTGCTGGTGAGTCCGGAGCGGTTGAACAACCCGGAGTTTCGCGACAATGTGCTGCCCGCACTGGCCGCCGACGCGGGTCTGGTCGTGGTCGACGAAGCGCACTGCGTCTCCGACTGGGGCCACGACTTCCGGCCCGACTATCGACGCATCCGGACCCTGATGGCCGAATTGGGCCCCGATACCCCCGTCCTGGCCACGACGGCGACAGCGAATGACCGTGTGGTCGACGACGTCGCCGCCCAGTTGGGTGTGGGCGGAACCGACACCCTGGTGCTGCGCGGCGGTCTGGATCGTGAGTCGCTACATCTATGTGTCGTTAAGATCCCCTCAGCGGCGCAACGAGTCGCATGGATTGGTGCCCAACTGAATTCGCTTGAGGGTTCGGGCATTATCTATACGCTGACGGTCGCGGGAGCCCGCGACGTCGCCACACTGTTGCGCGACCTCGGCCACGACGTCGCGGCCTACACCGGCGCGACCGACCCCGGCGAGCGGGAGCAACTCGAAGCGGATCTGCTCGCCAATCGGGTTAAAGCCTTGGTGGCGACGTCGGCCCTCGGGATGGGATTCGATAAACCCGACCTTGGCTTCGTCATCCACCTCGGCGCGCCGTCATCGCCGATCTCCTACTACCAGCAGGTCGGCCGCGCGGGCCGGTCCTGTGCCAGTGCCCAGGTCATCCTGCTGCCCGGCGCGGAGGACGCCGACATCTGGAGTTACTTCGCCTCCGTCGCCTTCCCGTCCGAGGCGTTGGTGCGCAGAGTGATTGACGTCCTTGATCCCGAACGGCCCCAGTCGACCGCGGCGCTCGAGCCACTGGTGGACCTTGGTCGCACCAGATTGGAGATGGTGCTCAAGGTCCTCGATGTCGATGGTGCGGTCCGACGAGTCAAAGGTGGCTGGATCGGCACCGGCCAGCCGTGGTTCTACGACGAGCCGCGCTACCGCAAGCTCGAAGAGGCTCGTCGTCGTGAACAGCAGGCGATGCTCGACTACCAGGCCACTGGCGAGTGCCGGATGACTTTTCTGCGCGCACAGTTGGACGACCCGCAACTCACCGAAGGCACCCTCTGCGGTCGATGCGATAACTGTGCCGGCGCCCGTTACGACACCGAGGTCGATTCGGCCGCCGTCGATGCGGCGCGGGACCGATTGGCACGGCCCGGTATCGACATCAGTCCCCGGCTGCAGTGGCCGACCGGAATGGCCAAACTGGGCATCGACCTCAGCGGCCGCATCACCGACGGAGCGGCGACCGGAAGGGCCATCGGTCGGCTCACCGATCTCGGTTGGGGCGTGCGGTTGCGACGGCTACTTTCGGCCGCCGACGAACCCGTCCCGGCCGACGTGCTGGCGGCCACGGTAGCGGTGCTGGCTTCCTGGTCGTGGGAGTCGAGGCCCGTCGCCGTGATGGGTGTGGACTCAAGCACCCACCCGGTACTGATCGGTTCACTGGTCGACGGCCTGGCGGAGGTGGGACGGCTGAGAAATCTGGGCACGTTGCGGTATCGACCCGGTCGACGGCCGGTGGCCGCAGCGAACTCCGCCTATCGGGTGATGGCACTCGAGGACTCCTGGATTGAGCCCGACCTTGGTGGTGTCGCCGGCCCGATCCTGTTGGTCGATGCTGAAACCGACACCGGATGGACCTTCACGATGGCGGCGAGGATGCTGCGCCAGGCAGGCGCGGAGTCCGTACTGCCCTTCGCCCTCGCCTGCGCGAACTGACGGCCTGCGGGGTCGGGACCTGTGGTTGACTCTGTACTAGAACACGTTCTAGATTCTGAAAGATCCGAAGCACCCCCGGTGTCGAAACGTGGAGGCCCATGTACGCGCAGCCCCTGGTAGACGCGATCGCCGAAGCCGAACGACTGGTCCGGGAGGCTCCGCACATCGAAACCGAAGCCGATCTGCTGGAGGGTCTGCAATATCTGGCCGGTGGTATCGCGGCGTGTACACATCTGGCGTTCGACTACGACCGAGACCACCCATTCCTGCAGTCCGGCACCGGGCCGTTCACCAAGATGGGCTTGGACAACCCGGACACCCTCTACTTCGGAACACGGGTGCAGGCCGGTCGCGAGTATCTAGTCACCGGAACTCGCGGAACCACAACCGACTTGAGCTTTCAACTCCTCGGTGGCGAGTACACCGATGACAATGTGCCCGACAGCGAGACGGCGTTCGATGACCGTCAACTCGATATCGGCGCCAACGGAGACTACGAATGGCGGTTCACGCCGGCGGCCAACGCCCAACTGGTGATCCGAGAGGTGTACAACGACTGGTCCGCGCAACGGGGAAAGGTCGCGATCGCCCGTGCCGACACCGCCGGAACCGCGCCGCCCCCGTTGACCAATGAGCTCATCGAGAAACGATTTGCGGTAGCCGGCAAGCAACTGGTTCAGCGGATCAAGACGTGGTTGCAGTTCCCGCAGTGGTTCTACATGAACATTCCGGTCAACACGATGGTGGCACCACGGCTGACCCCCGGCGGCCTGGCAACCCAGTACTCCTCGGCGGGTCATTTCGAACTGGCGCCGGATCAAGCTCTGGTGATCACCTTGCCGGCGACCGACGCTCCCTATCTCGGTTTCCAGCTGGGCAGTCTCTGGTACGTCTCGCTGGACTACATCAACCACCAGACCTCACTGAACGGAACGCAGGCGCAGGTTGACGCCGACGGCAAGATCCGCATCGTGGTCGCCGACCGTAACCCCGGGGTGACGAACTGGGTGGAGACCCTCGGGCACCGCAAAGGCTTCCTGCAGTTCAGATGGCAACGGATTTCTCGCCAGCTCACCGAGGCCGACGGGCCGACCGTCGAACTCGTCGGGATCGATGAGGTAGCGGAGTATTTACCGTTCCACGAGAGCAACAAAATCTCCCCGGAGGATTGGCGAGCGCGAATCGCACTGCGCCAGAAACAAATCGGCGACAGGATGGTGGTGTAGCGGATGGCTCCGATGCTTGAGAACAAGGTTGTTGTGATCAGCGGTGTGGGCCCGGCACTGGGTACCACGCTGGCACGTCGTTGTGCGGAGGCCGGTGCCGATCTGGTGCTCGCCGCGCGCACCGCCGAGCGGCTCACCGAGGTCGCCGACCAGGTGAGTGCATTGGGCCGGCGGGCGCTCGCGGTGAGCACCGACATCACCGACGACGA
>CAIWCQ010000355.1 GCA_903911165.1 uncultured Actinomycetes bacterium
CACTGTCGGAGAACGCGACGAGGGCAACACCACCGGAAGCGGCGATCAGCACACCCAGATCGGGGATCGATACCCCGCTGAGTCCTAATGCAGGCAGGCCCGAGGGCACCTCGCCGACGACCTCGATGCCGTGGCGGTTCAGCGACAACACCGCCACCGCCGCCGACGCAAGCACCACGACGATGAACGGCCCCGGTGCACGTGGTGTCAGTCGGGCGAATCCGACCAGCGCGATGAGAACCACGGCCGAGAAAGTGATCGTCGGCCAGTGCACGTCCGGTAGTGCCGCAGCCAGGGAACGCAGTTGGGACACAATCCCGTCGCCGGTGACCTGGGTACCGGTCAGCGATCCGAGTTGGCCGGCCACCATGATCAGCGCGACTCCGGTCATGTAGCCGATCAGAACCGGCCGCGACAGCAGTTCGGCGAGGAACCCCAGGCGCAGCAACCCGGCGGCCAAGCAGACCGCACCAACCAGTAGGGCCAGCATCGCCGCCAGTGCGGCGTAACGCCCACTGTCCCCCGCCGCCAGGGGCGCCAGTGCGGTCGCGGTCATTAACGCGGTCGAGGATTCCGGACCGGCGGAGAGGTAGCGCGAGGTCCCCATCACTGCGTAGATCGCCAACGGCAGCAGCGACGCCCACAACCCCGCCACCGGGGACAGTCCCGCGACGGTGGCATACGCCATGGCCTGCGGAACGAGATAGGTCGCCACAGTCAGGCCGGCCATCACATCGCCGCGCAACCAGGATTGCCGATAGCCGAGGAACTGCGCCAGTCCGGGTGCCGCCGCGGCCAGACGCAGTTGGTCCCTCACGGCTCCGCGACGACGACGTGGCGGGTGCGATCCTCGCGGGCCGGCATCCCGTTGCGGCCGTCCAGGTCCTGGGCGTAGACCCCTACCGCGTAGGCGACCCCGCCGCCGTTGATCCCCAGCGCATCACGATCGACATTCGCCAGCGTGTCGGCGTCGGTGTGGTAGTTCGGGTCGAACGGGGCGTCGGCCGTGCCGTCCCACAGTTCGGCTTCGTCGGCGGTCATCTTCTCCTCGGCGCCGGTGAACAAACCGCCGGCCGGGATGCCCGCCCGGGTGAATCCGTCGTAATCGGACCGGCCGTCGAACGTGGTGTCCTCGGCGGTCTTGCCGACCGAGTCCAGGTATTCGGCCAGCGTGCGTTCGATCCCCGGCGAACCCTCGGGCACCCGGGGCGGGCTCTCATCGCGTTCCAGTGCGGTCGACTGGTCGCCGTCGTAGGTGAAGTAGCCCGGGTTCGGTGAGCCGATCATGTCGAAGTTCAGGTACAGCGCGATGTTCTTGAGTTCCTCGACGTCGAGGGACTCGATGTACTTCCGAGAGCCAACGATCCCGAGTTCCTCGGCCCCCCAGAACCCGAACCGGACGGCGTGCCGCACATCCGGGGCACTTCCGAGTTGCACGGCCGTCGCCAAGATCGCGGCCACCCCGGAGCCGTTGTCGTTGATGCCGGGCCCCTCGGCGACGCTGTCGAGGTGAGCGCCGACCATCACCACGTCCCGCGTCGAACCGGTTGTGGTCTGGGCGATCACGTTGCGGACGTCGATACTGGTGGTGCTGGCGGCCAGTACGACGGTGGCCGGGCCGGGCGCCGCGCGCAGTCGGGCTCCGTCGGCCTTGCTCACGCTGATCACCGGAATCGTCACCTCGGTGCCCGACCCGAGAGTGCCGCCCATCTTCTCCTCGTCGACGTTGTTGGCGACGACCATCGCCACCGCCCCGAGTTTGGCGGCGACGGCCTGCTTCTCGGCGAAGGGGCAACTGCCGCGGTCGACCAGCACCACCGCACCTCGGACTGGCAAGCCGGCGTAATCGGCGGGAACACAACCGGGAGTTTCTTCGGCGGGCGCGGCGACCAGTGGGCCGCTGACACCCGGTGTGCCGGCGCTGTATTCCAGCGCCCGGGCATCGATGGCGTCCCCGCCGACAGTCAATTCCGGCTTTTCCGTCTCGAAGACGCGCATCCCAAATCCCGGCGTCTGCACGTCGAAGCCGCTGTCCCGCAAGACCTGCGCGACATAGTCGACGCTGGCGTCGTAGCCCGGCGTACCGACCGCGCGGGTGCCGTCGTGTTCGTCGGCGATCGCCTGAAGTTCGCTCAGGTGCTCCATCATCGCGTCGGTGCCGACCCGCTGGCGCAACGCCTCGCCGAACTCCCGGGCGGCCTTGCCCTCCTGGACCGGCTGGGCGCTGTCGGCAATCCGGCCACAGCCGAACACCACTGTGCACAGCACCACCACGACAGCCGTGGTCCGGGACTCCCGCGTCATCACCCCAGGCTAGCCCGACGGCTGCGCGCGGCGGTCATAGCCGCGAGCTGAGCAGTTTCCAGCTGGCGGCGAAACCCGGGTGCAACTGCAGTGCGGTCACCTCGTCCAGCCCAACCCAGCTCAATGCGGTGCTCTCCTGGTTGCGCACCGTGGGCAATTGTTCGGCGGCATCGGCAACGACGGTGGTGTAGGTCCAGTGCACACCGCCGGGGCCGCGCACCTCGGCGGTGATAACACTGAACCGGACCCGCAGATGTTCAGCGGGCAGGCCGGCCTCCTCATGGGCCTCCCGGAGCGCGGCCTCCTCGGGGGACTCGTGGCTGTCGCGAGCACCACCGGGAAGTCCCCAGGTATCGCCCAGATGGCTCCAGGGGGCGCGGTGCTGCAGCAGCACGGCCGGGGACCCGTCCGCCGCCGGAGCGCGGAGAAGCAGCCCGGCGGCGCCGTGCCGGCCCCAGTGTCGAGTGCCCGCATGCGACACCACCCAGCCGTCACCGTCGCCTCGCACCGGTTCAGGATAAACGCGCCACGCCGGTGCCCGACCGGCGATCAGGCCCCATCCGTCACGACGGCCTCTTAGACTTCGCTCAGGCAGTCCGAACCGCCTCCGCTCAGGGAGTCCGGACCGCCGTCGCTGGGGTAGTCCGGACCGCCGTCGCTGAGGGCACCGGGAACTCCGCCGAAGGGAGCGAGGTCCGCGCAGGTGACCGTCGAACTGGCGCATCCCTCCAGCGAGCCGCTGGCGCAACGGACGACAACCGATCCCCCGAACCCGAGGTGGTGGTTCTTCAACACCACGCCGGGCCGGATTCTGGCGATCGGCACCGTTCTGGCCATGCTGGGCGTCCTGAGCGCGTTCGCCATCTCGACGACGATCAACGAACGGCAGCGGCAGCTGACCAATGTTCTGGACTACACCGAGCCGCTGGCGTTCGCCGCCGGACAGCTCTACACCACCCTGTCGGTGGCCGACGCGGCCGCGGCGACGGCGTTCATCTCCGGGTCCGAGCCGAGGGCCGTGCGGGAACGTTACGAACAGGCGATCACCGAAGCCGGTGTGGCGGTCACTCGGGCCTCCAGTGGCCTGACCGACCCGGAACTGGTCGAACTGCTCGGCCGGACCAATGCTCAGTTGGCCGTCTACACCGGGTTGATCGAGACGGCGCGCACCAACAACCGGATGGGCAACCCGGTAGGGGCTTCCTATTTGTCGGAAGCCTCAGCGCTCATGCAGCAGACGATCCTGCCGGCAGCACAGCGCCTCTACGAGGCGACCTCGGCGCGGGTGGACGCCGAGACAAGCGCCTCCACCGAGGTTCCCGCGCCGGTGATCATTGTTGTGGCGGTAACCCTGTTGTTCGGCGTTTTCGCGCACCGCTGGCTAGCCCGCCACACCCGGCGGCGGGTGAATGTGGCTCTGGTCGTCGGGGGACTGGCAATTGCGATCATGATCATCTGGGTGGGCACCGCGCTGACCATCTCCACCGCTGAGAGTCGCGCCGCGAAGAACACCGCCGCCGATTCCCTGCGGACCGTGACCAGCCTGGCCATCACCGCCCAGCAGGCTCGGGCCGACGAGACCCTGGCATTGATCCGCCGCGGCGACGAAGACGTCCGCAAGCGTTCCTACGATCAACGCGTGGAATCGATGCGCGTCCAACTTCAGGACTACCTGACCCGCAGGGGTTCCGTGGACGACAGCGGTCTGGCCGAGGCCGACCAGTATCTGGAGCGCTGGCGGCAGGCCGACGCTCGGGTCAATGACTACATCGCGGCCGGCGATTACCAGCGGGCTACCGAGGTGGCGTTGGGCACCGACGAGAACGCCGCCACCGCGGCGTTCGACAAACTCAACGACGCGCTGTCCAACGGCATCGAATCCAACCGTGCTCAGCTTCGCGACGACATCTCCTCGGCTCGCCGGGCACTGTCGGGCACCACGGTGGGCGGCGCAATGCTGTCCGGAGGCGCGGCACTGGCGGTGGCACTCGGACTGTGGCCGAGGCTCAGTGAGTACCGATGAATCTGATGGGGGCCGCCACCGCCGTGGTGGCGATGGCGGTGATCAGCGGGTGCACACAGCAGGCGGATCCGGCCATGCCACCGGTGCCCACCCTGGCACCCCCGACCCCGGCCGGCATGGAACTGCTCCCACCCGAGGCGCCGCAGGTGCCGGATCCGGCTGCGAACGCCTGCGACCGCACCGCGAGCCTGCGTCCCTTCGCCGGCCGAATCGGGGCCGACGCCGCGGTTGCCGCCATTCGCAAGCGGGGCCGACTGCTGGTAGGACTCGACATCGGCAGCAATCTGTTTTCCTTCCGCGACCCGGTCACCGGTGAGATCACCGGCTTCGACGTCGATATCGCCGGCGAGGTGGCTCGAGATATCTTCGGCGACCCGACCGCGGTGGAATACCGCATTCTGTCCTCGGCGGAGCGGATCGCCGCCCTGCAGAACAACGCTGTCGACATCGTCGTGAAGACCATGACGATCACCTGCGAGCGTCGGGAGAAGGTCAACTTCTCCACCACATATTTCACCGCCTACCAACGGATTCTGGCCCCGCGCGAATCCGACATCGCCGGACCAGAGGACCTGGCGGGAAGACGCGTTTGCGTCGCGCGCGGCACCACATCACTAAAGACTGTGCAGCAGATGGATCCGCCGCCGACCATCGTGACAGTGGTGACATGGGCGGATTGCCTGGTGGCACTGCAGCAGCACGAGGTCGACGCGGTCAGCACCGACGACGCGATACTGGCCGGACTGGTGGCCCAGGATCCCTACCTGCACATCGTCGGGGAGAACATGGCCGAGGAGCCGTATGGAATCGGTATCAACCTGACCAATACCGCGCTGGTGCGGTTCGTCAACGGCACACTGCAGCGCATTCGCAACGACGGGACCTGGGACAACCTCTACCGTCGCTGGTTGTCGGTGCTCGGTCCGGCACCGGCACCCCCGACGCCGCGGTACCTGGACTGATGATCACACCCGAATCGCCCGGCGCGGACGTCGGCACGCAGCCCGCGAACTTCGACGAACTCGACATGGAATCCGTGGCGACCATGCGTCCGATGTCAACACAGGCTATCTTCCGGCCGCGCTACGACGACGAAACCTCAGTTGCCAGCGCGCCGATCGACGCCGAGGAACTGCAGGCCTCGGTGTCGCGGACGCTTTCCACGAAGCGTCGCCTCGGCGGCGGCCTGGTGGAGATCCCCCGGGTCCCGGAGATCGACCCGTTCGCGGCACTGATGGTCAATCCTGTTGTTGCGGAATCGAAACGGTTCTGCTGGAACTGCAATCGCCCGGTCGGAAGGTCTACCGATGCCGGGCAGGGCCAGTCTGAGGGCTGCTGCCCTAACTGCGGCAGCGCTTATTCCTTCCTGCCCCAACTGAACCCCGGAAACATGGTCGCCGACCAGTACGAGATCAAAGGCTGTGTCGCACACGGCGGACTCG
>CAIWCQ010000356.1 GCA_903911165.1 uncultured Actinomycetes bacterium
GAAGTAGCCGACCTCGCCGGACAGCATCAGCCGGGCACCGGCCACCAGATCCTTCTTGATGTATTTGGCGTTGAAGAAGGTGGCGGTGACCCGTGGCCGACGCTCCTTCAGCGTGACGACGAGGTACTCCCGGCGAGGCGTGCGCTTGGTCCAGCGGATTTCGGCCTTCTCGATCTCATCGATGAAGGTGACGTGCTCGCCTTCCTCGGGCGGTTCGTCATCCTCGCCAAGCACGGTCGCGCCCTTGCTGTACTTGCGCGGATAGTGGCGCAACAAGCCGTCAACGGTGCGGATGCCGAAGATCTCGTCGAGTGACTTCGACGCTTTGCCGCCCAGGATCCCGTCGAGCCGATCGGTCAGCGCAACCACGGCTATTCGACCCCGATCAGCAGAACGTCGCCACGATGCCCGGTTCGGTAGCTGCTGAACTCGGTGCCCGGATGGCGGCGGTGGACATGCTCGGCAAGCAGGTCGGCAAACGCACCCTCCGCCGCGGCCGCCGCGCCGAGAAGAACCGTGACCAGTTCCCCGCCCGGGCCGAGCAGCAGATCGATGAGGCGGATGGCCGCCGCAGCGACGTCGGCGGCCACCACCACCACTTCATCACCGACGATGCCGAGTCCATCGCCGGGTCCACAGGGACCGGCCCAAGTGAGCGCCTTCGCAGCGGCCAAGCGCACCGAGCCGCACCGGGCTCCGGCGGCCGCCTGGGCCATGGCGTAGCCGTCGTCGACGGCGTGACGGTCGGGATCGTGAACCGCGAGTGCAGCCAACCCCTGCACCATCGATCCGGCCGGCACCGGCACCACGTCAATGCCCCATCCGATCGCCGCGGTGCATCCGGCCACCAGATCTTCGGCCGAGACGTAGCCGTTGGGCAGCACCAGCACCGACGAAGCGCCGGTATCGACCAGGGCACGCCGGAGTTGTTCGGCACTGAGGCCGTCGACCGGATCGGCCAGGTCGGCGTCCGGGATCACCACGTGGGCACCTTCGGCGCCGAATAGCTCATCGGCGCCTTTCCCATCGACTACCGCCAAGACGGCGCGCCGACGCTTCCAGGTGCCCGGAGAGACTCGGCCACCGTCCAGCGAGGCGATCCGGATGCGGCTCAGCGCACCGGCTGCCAGACCCGCCTCAACAGCTGCACCGGCGTCGTCGGTGTGCACGTGCACCGAGTGCCAGGGAGCCGTCGCCGGTGCCAGCGACACCGAATCGCCCAGGGACTCCAGGTCCGCGCGCAGCCGTTTCAGCCCATCGGGGTCACACTCGGCGACCTGGAACATGACCTCGAACTGCGGCGGCGCGGCCTCGGTGGCACCGTGGTCACCGATCCTGGGCCCGGGCCGGTATTCGCCGCGCGCCGGCGGCTGCCCACCGAGCGCGGAGCACAGCGCATCGAGCACCACAAGCAGGCCACGCCCGCCGGCATCGACCACCCCCGCGGCGGCCAGCACCGGAAGCTGGTCAGGCGTGCGGTCCAGCGCCACCGCCGCGGCTTCTCCGGCGGCAGCGGCCACGGACGCCGGGCCGGCACCGCCCGCGGCGCATCGGTCGGCAGCCTCGGCCGCCGCCTGTAGTACCGACACCACGGTGCCTGCCACCACCACGCCGCCCATCGCGGAGACGACGAGCGCGACCGCGTGCCGCAGTGCCGCGCCGAATAGTGCGGGGTCGATATCGGTCTCGGCGCCTGCGTCGGCCGTGACCGCCGCCAGGGCCCGCAGGATCTGCCCCAGGATCACCCCGGAATTGCCTCGCGCGCCGTCCAACGCACCCCGCGCCAGTGCGGCGGTGACGCGACGCACGTCATCGGTGGCGGCCACGTCATCGGTGGCGGGCACGGCGTCAGCCTCGGCCAGTGCGGCCCGCATAGTGAAGAGCATGTTGGTGCCGGTATCGGCGTCGGCCACCGGGAAGACGTTGAGACGGTTGATCTCATCAGCGTGTTCGGCCAGGTCATCCACGGCCCGGTGGGCCCAGGCACGCACCGCGGGGGCGTCGAGCCGCCCTTGAGGCATCCGCTACCTCCCGATCCCCGGCCCGCGTTGGTCCCCGGACTTAGCTGTTGGTGTCATCGCTGTTGGTGAAGTCATAGCCGTTGGTGCTGTGTCTGTCTCGTGGAAGTGGTGCCGTCAGCCTATCCAGTCCGGGCGACAGCAGACGTCAGTCCCAACACCGCTGGGGACACCCGTTTTGGCGTTGGATTCACTGCGCCGGTACCCTGAGAACGTCGAGTCACCCCTGTGGTCGTTGGCTCGCTTTCGATTGTCGGCTCAAGTCAGAGGAGTTCCACATGGCTGCAGTATGTGATGTCTGCGGGAAGGGCCCTGGCTTCGGCAAGTCGGTGTCGCACTCGCATCGACGGACCAACCGCCGATGGAACCCCAATATCCAGACCGTTCGTGCCACCGACCGCCCCGGCGGCAACAAGCACCGGGTCAACGTCTGTACGTCCTGCCTCAAGGCCGGCAAGGTCACTCGGGGCTGAAGTCACTCGGGGCCACCCGGGGGGTCACGACAGCCGCCAGTCCACCGGTTCGGCACCCTCGCCGGCCAGTAACTCGTTGGCCCGACTGAAGGGTCGCGACCCGAAGAACCCCCGATTGGCCGACAGCGGCGACGGGTGGGCCGACTCGATCACCGGGCACCCGGTCAACATCGGGGCGAGCGTCGCGGCATCGCGCCCCCACAGAATCGCCACCAGTGGCCGATCGCGGGCGACCAGAGCGCGGATCGCGCACTCGGTGACCTCTTCCCAGCCCTGTCCGCGGTGCGAGGCTGGCGCGCCCGCGCGCACCGTAAGCACCCGGTTGAGCAGCAGGACACCGCGCTGGGCCCACTCGGTCAGGTCACCGCTGGCCGGGGCCGGGTAGCCGAGATCAGCGGTGTACTCGGTGAAGATGTTGGTCAGACTGCGCGGCAACGGCCGCACCCCGGGGGCGACCGAGAAACTCAAGCCCACCGCGTGCCCCGGTGTCGGATAGGGGTCCTGGCCGACAATAAGCACTCTTACCTGCGCCATCGGAAATGTGAAGGCGCGGAGCACATCGGGGCCCGGCGGCAGATAACCGCGGCCCGCGGCGATCTCAGCGCGCAGGAACGCACCCACTCGTGCCACCTGCTCGCCCACCGGCTCCAGCGCCGCTGCCCACCCGGCCTCCACCAAATCGGTCAGGGGCCGGGCGCTCACCCGGGACAAACTAGCTCATGGCTGCCTGCACCGGCGTTACCGACCGGGGCTATATTTCCGGCGTGATCTCCTCAGTTGCCGATGCCATCGCGCGGTGGGTCGCCCCCGTCGTCGTGGTGGCGGCCGCCGCCACCATGACCACTCCCGTCGACCCGCCAACCGTCGACTCCCAACAGCGCGGACACGGTCCGACGGTGCGCCTGGCCGCAGAGGCGAACCCACTGGCCGGCAGGCCCTTCTACGTCGATCCCATCTCCAGGGCCATGGCCGCCGCGAAAAGCGCCAACCCGCCGAGTCCGGAATTGACCGTCATCGCCAACACGCCCCAGGCGTACTGGCTCGACCACGCCTTCCCGACCGCCACCGTCGCCGGCACCGTCTCCCGATACGCCGGCGCGGCCCAAGCCGCCGGCGCCATGCCGATCCTGGCGCTGTATGCGATCCCGAACCGTGACTGCGGCAGCTTCGCGGCCGGCGGGTTCGCGACCGCTGCGGGCTATCGCGGGTGGATCGACGCCGTCGCCGCCGGTCTGGGCTCGCTGCCGGCGGCGATAATCCTCGAACCGGACGCCCTGGCCATGGCGGACTGTCTGTCTCCCGGACAGCGCCAGGAACGCTTCGACGTGCTGAGTTACGCCGTCGACACGCTGACGCAAAACCCGGCCGCCGCGGTGTACGTCGACGGCGGACACTCGCGCTGGGTCAGCGCCGAGGATATGGCCGGCCGACTGAACGCCGTCGGCGTAGACCAGGCGAGAGGCTTCAGCCTTAACATTACGAACTACTACACCACCGAGGAGGAGATCGGCTACGGCGAGACGATCTCAGCGCTCACCGGCGGATCGCACTATGTGATCGACACCTCGCGCAACGGGGCCGGACCGCTACCCGACGCCCCGCTGAGTTGGTGCAATCCGGGCGGACGCGCACTGGGCGTCGCGCCGACCACCGCCACCGCGGGCGCGCACGCCGACGCCTACCTGTGGCTCAAACGCGTCGGTGAGTCCGATGGGTCGTGCGATCGCGGGGATCCCCCGGCCGGCCGCT
This sequence comes from uncultured Actinomycetes bacterium, assembly GCA_903911165.1. GTDB lineage: Bacteria > Actinomycetota > Actinomycetes > Mycobacteriales > Mycobacteriaceae > Mycobacterium. Next base: position 4,241 of record CAIWCQ010000356.1, read on the forward strand.
TCATCAATGAGTACGCGATCGAACTGGTTCGCAACGCGGGCGGTTAGCGCGGTCAGTCGAAGGATTGCCAACCCGCCGGACCGGACCACGGCGCACCATCGAGGAGAACCACCCCGGCGCCGGCCCGAACGGTCCCGACCACCCGCCACCCCGGCGGCGGCGAGTCCGGAAAGCAGCCCACCAGCGCGTGATCCTCGCCGCCGGCCAGCACCAGCGCCCAGGGGTCGGCCCCGGCAGCGCCGGCGGCCTCGGTCACCGCATCGACATCGGTGCGCAGGGCTTCCCGATGGAGATCCATCGTCACCCCGGATGCCTCCGCAATCTGGCCCAGGTCGGCCAGCAGGCCGTCGGAGACATCGGTCATCGCCTGCGCTCCGGCCGCAGCGGCAGACCGCCCCTGCCCGTACGGCGGCCGCGGCACCAGATGCCGGCCGCGAATGTCGGCGAATGCGTCGATTCCGTTGCTCCACAACGCATATCCCGCCGCCGAACGGCCCAGATCACCGGCCACCGCGATCACCGCTCCAACTCGCGCCCCGCTGCGCAACACCGCCGGTCGACCACCGAGGTCCCCCAGCGCAGCCACCGATACCACCCAGTGCTCGCTGGCAACCAGATCCCCGCCAACAATGCCGGCGCCAAGGGTGTCGGCCTCGGCCCACAGGCCGTCACCGAGTTCGGCCACCTGAGCCGCCGAGGTTGTCGCGGGCGCACCGAGGGCCACCACGAATGCTGTGGGGCGCGCACCCATCGCCTCAATGTCGGCTGCGTTTTGAGCAATGGCCTTGCGGCCGACGTCATAGGCACTCGACCAGTCCAGTCGAAAATGCCGGCCCTCGACGAGCATGTCGGTGCTCACCACTACCCGGCCGTCCGGTGCATCGACCACCGCGGCGTCATCGCCCGGTCCGACACTGACACCGGTGGGCCACGGACGTCGGGCGATCAGGCGCTCGATCACCGCGAACTCCCCCACCTGCTGCAGGGTGGGTTCGGAGCCCTCTGCCACCGCGTCTCCTCTGCCCGGGCCCTTGCGGGAACCTGCGGTACGTTGAGCACGCCAGTCTAGGTGGACCGGCGCACGGCAGACGAGGAGACGAGGTGGCGGGCGATCCCCCCGATGGGCCGCCCCGCGCCCTGATGATCGCCGCTGTCGCTATCGCCGTCACCGCTCTCGCCACTGTGCTGACGATCGCCGCCACCCGGGACACACCAGCCGCCCCGGTCGTCATCGCGGCCGTGCCCGCACCCGGTGCGCAGACCCCGGAATGCCAGGCGCTGATCAACGCACTGCCGGATCGCCTCGGCGATCTCCCGCGCGCCGCCACCGCGGAGCCGACCCCGGCCGGCACTGCGGCATGGCGCGCCAACGGCGAACCGGTGATCCTGCGCTGTGGACTGGGCCGGCCGGCCGAGTTCGTCGTCGGCGCACCCATCCAGGTGGTCAACGACGTCGAGTGGTTCCGGATCGACGATGCAGCCATCGCTCGCAGCACCTGGGTCAGTGTGGACCGGCCGGTGTACGTTGCGCTGACCCTGCCGGCCGGGTCGGGGCCAACCGCGATCCAGTCGGTTTCCGATGTGATCGCACGAACAATGGCGGCAATGCCGATCCGCCCCGGGCCACCGGCCTGAGCGCCACCGGTTTCAGCGCAACCCGGTGCCGCGCGCCAGAGCCGTCTGGACCATGGTCCCCAACAGGGTCGGATAGTCCACTCCGCTTGCTCCCCACATCCGCGGAAACATCGAGATGGTGGTGAACCCCGGCATCGTGTTGATTTCGTTGACCACCGGCCCGGAGTCGGTGAGAAAGAAGTCGACCCTCGCCAGGCCTTGGCAATCCAACGCGGTGAAAGTGCGAATCGCCAAGCTCTGCAACGTCTTTGCAACGTTGTCATCCAACGCCGCGGGCACGTCAAGTTCAGCGGCATCATCGAGATATTTGGTATCGAAGTCGTAGACGCCGACCCCGGGAACTCTGATCTCACCGATCGTGCTCGCTCTCACCGAGCCGTCCGGGAACTCAAGCACCCCGCACTCGAGTTCCCTTCCTTCGATCGCGGCCTCAACGATCACTTTCGGGTCATGGCGTCGGGCGTCGGCGATTGCGGTGGCCAACCCCGATTCGGCGGATACCCGGCTCACCCCGATCGAGGATCCGCCGCGCGCCGGTTTGACGAAGAGCGGAAAACCAAGGCGATCAAGGTCGTTGGCCGTCGGAGCGCTCTGCCCGGGCCGCAGCACCACGTAGTCACCAATCGGCAGTCCGGCGGCGGCGCACAGCTTCTTGGAGAACTCCTTGTCCATCCCGGCCGCACTGGCGAAGACACCGGCACCCACGTAGGGAACCCCGGCGAGTTCGAGTAGTCCTTGAATTGTGCCGTCCTCTCCGTAGGGACCGTGTAACACCGGGAAAACCACGTCCACCGAGTCAAGAATCCCGGGCGCGAGCGCCAATGGCGTCTCCGACTCCCCGCGGACCTCAGGGAGCCGCCGATCGGTGATCATCAGATCCTCCGGACCCGCATTAGTACGCAGCCAGGTGCCGTCCGGGCTGATCCCGACCGCAATCACCTCGAAGCGCTCCGGATCGAGATGACGAAGGATGCTGCCCGCGGACACACACGAAATGGCATGCTCGGAACTGCGGCCACCATAGACGACGGCGACGCGGATCCTGGCTTGGTGAGGACGAGCAGTCACAAACTAGAGAGGCTACAGCGGCATCCTGCTACCGATACAACAGAACGCGTTGGCTACGGTCTGCGGTATGGAAATCCAGTCCTCTCGCTCCAGCCTGCTTCTGCCACGCACCAGCGCACCCGCATTTGCCGCCGCCGTGATGCTCGCAGCGGTAATCGTCGGATGTTCGAAACCCGCCACCTATGACCAATCCGCACCGGCCGTCGGTAGCAATGCCGAGGCCACTACCCAAGTCACTCGTCTTTTCGAAGGCGTGCTGAAAAAGGACGAGGCGGATCTGAAGAAGTTTCTCGCACCCAACTTCGTACTCCAGCGCAGCGACGGCGATGGCATTTCTCGCGACACCTTTATCGCAGGCCTTCCGGACCTGAGCTCCTACAAGCTCGGAGCGATCACCGGATCGGAATACGGCAACACCCTGACTGCCACCTACAGCGCCAGCACCGAGTTGATCGTTGACGGCCGCAAGTTCCCGTCGACGCCCAACCCGTTTCTGAGTACCTTCGTGCGCGCAGACGGCGAATGGCACTTGGTCTCGCACGGCAACTTCGCCGTTGCTGATGCCGGATAGCGAGACGGCAGGTAGCTGCGCCTCAGTCCGCATCGAGCGCCTGCCGGATGTCGGCCACCACATCATCGGTGTCCTCGATACCCGCCGAGATCCTGGCGAAACCGCTCGGCACATCGTCTCCCCAGCGTGCGCGGCGATCAATCGAGGTGTGAATACCGCCGAAACTGGTGGCCGCCACCAGTAGGTCGCTGTGCCGCACCAGCGCGTGCACCGCGTCGGCGTCGGCGAGTTCGATGGACACCAGGCCACCGAATCGGCGCATCTGCGTAGCGGCGATCGCGTGCGACGGATCGGTAGGCAATCCCGGATAGCGCACCGCCCGGACCCGGGGGTGTCGCGCGAGCTCGATGGCCAGCGCCATCGCGTTGCGGCATTGGCGTTCGAATCGCAACCCGAAGCTGCCGATGCTGCGGAGCAGCATCCAGGTCTCGAACGCTCCGAGGACGGGACCTGCCAACAGCCTCTCCCGCTCCAGTGCCGCCATCAGATCCGGCCGACCGCCAGCCGCGTACCCGGCAAGCAGATCACTGTGCCCGGCAAGTGCTTTGGTGGCGCTCGCAACCACCAGATCCGCCCCGAGCGATAACGGCTGCTGGCCCAGTGGTGTCGCCGCGGTGTTATCGACGAACAGCAGGCCGGAGCGCTGGTGGCAGATATCAGCCAGCCGACGCAGATCCACCACATCCAGCCGCGGGTTGGTCGGAGTTTCGGCGAGCACCACGTCAGCCGTCTCGGCAGCATCGTAGAGCTGCGCGGCCGTTGCCTCCCGCACCGTGATTCCCAGCGGCGCAAGGCTTTCCCGTGCGTACCGCCTCACCTGGTAGTAGCCGTCAAGGGGCACGACCAGGACTGATCCTGGCTTGAGTGCAACCCGCAACGCGACGGCGACCGCAGCCATGCCGGACCCGAAGACCAGCGCGGCGGGTGCGGCCTCCAGTTGCGCCAGGGCCGATTCCAGCCGATCCCAGCCGGGGTTGGAATAGCGACCGTAGACGTGTGACTCGCTGCCCTCCTCGGCTGAGAGATGAAACGCCGACGCCGGTGTCGGCACCGGCGCCACCGGGTGGCCGCCGAGTGCCTCACCATCGACGGCTTTCACCGCGCGGGTGGAATCGCCATACCGCTCGGTGAAAGAGAAGCCCGTCACTGCCATCACTCCGCTTTGGTGCTGCGGCCGAGTAGCAACGCGACGGCATCGTTGACGGACAGGCCTTTGTGGCAGACCCGATACACCGCGTCGGTCAGCGGCATCTCGACGTCGTAACTGGAGGCCAGCGCAAGGATCGCCGAAGATGAGGTGACGCCTTCGGCGACGTGGCCCTCGGTGGCGCTCGTCGCCGCCTCGAGAGTCTGGCCGCTGCCGAGTCGGTGACCGAAACTACGGTTGCGGGACTGCGCCGAGGTGCAGGTCGCCACCAAATCGCCGACACCGGCCAGCCCCGCCAGAGTGGTGACTTTGGCGCCCAATGCAATTCCCAATCGGATGATTTCAGCCAGGCCGCGGGTGATGATTGCCGCGGCGGTGTTCTCACCAAGGCCCACCCCGGAGGCCATTCCACAGGCCAGTGCGATGACGTTTTTACAGGCCCCACCGATTTCCGTACCGGCGACGTCGGTGTTGGTATAGGGCCGCAGGTATCCGGTGTCCAGCGCACGCTGCAGGGCCACCGCTCGACCCGAGTCGGTGCACGCCACCACGGTCGCCGCCGGCTGCTCGGCGGCGATCTCCGCGGCGAGGTTCGGCCCGGAGACGACCGCGACCTGGGCCGGATCCACACCGGTGACTGCGGTGATCACCTGACTCATCCGCAGACAGGTTCCCAGCTCGATGCCCTTGGCCAGGCTGACCAGGGTGGCTCCGCCCGCGATGTCCGCTCGCCAGTGCTCCAGGTTGGCCCGCATCGTCTGCGACGGGACGCCCAAAAGAATGGTTCGAACTCCCGCTAATGCCTCCGCGTGGTCGACGGTCGCCCGGATTCCGGCGGGCAGGAGCACTCCCGGCAGGTAACCGGCGTTGGTGCGAGCGGCATTGATCTCCTCGGCCACCTGCTGTCGGCGGGCCCACAACCGGACCTCGTTTCCAGCGTCGGCCAGCACTTTTGCCACTGCCGTGCCCCACGCACCGGCGCCCATGACCGCCACCGTTCCCAACGAATCACTCACCTGAGACCTCGCCTCCGCACACTCGGCTCCGCACGCCGTCGGTATCGCCCGTTAAACCTAATCACGGCGCGCTGGCAGGATGGTCGCCATGAGCGGTGTGGGCGATGTCGGCGTGATCATCGCCGTCAAACACCTCTCCGCGGCCAAAACCCGACTGGCGGCCCTTTTCCAGCCACCGTTGCGGGAGCAGGTTGTTCTCGCAATGCTCGTCGACACCATTACCGCCGCCCGCGATGTAGACGGCGTGGACTCCATCACCGTTGTAACACCGGACCGAACCGCGGCCAACGCGGCCAGGGAACTCGGTGCGACCGTGCTGGCGGATCCGGCTCCGTCGCAGCATCGCGACCCACTGAACAATGCAATACTCGCCGCAGTGCAGGAAATTTCGAACCAGATATCGAATATCGTTGTGCTGCAGGGTGATTTACCCGCGCTGAGAACCGACGAGCTCAGCGCGGCCTTGGCCGCGGCAAGATCAAACCCGCGGAGTTTCGTCGCCGACCGACCGCGCACGGGCACTGCGGCGCTGTTTGCGTTCGGCGTGGAACCCGATCCCCGCTTCGGGACGAACTCAGCCTCCCGCCATCGCCACTCAGGAGCCGTGGAACTCCTCGGCGCCTGGCCTGGTCTGCGCTGCGATATCGACACACCCGAGGATCTCGCCGAGGCACGGCGCCTAGGCATGGGGGCCGCGACCACCGCAGCCGTCAGCTCCCAACCGGCGGGCGCCGCTACGTAATCCAACCGGCGGGTGCCGTTAAATCTTTAGGCGACCGATCCGCAATCGGCGGCGAAGCTCCGCCGATAGCGGCGATGGGGAATGATGGGGTCATGACTGAGGCCGAGACCAAGTCCCACGCGGCCGGTGACGACCGACCTCCCGCGGCACCGCCGGCGACCACCGCCGCGAGTGTCGCCAACCCCCTTCCGGCGGACCGCTATCTCAACCGGGAGTTGAGCTGGCTGGACTTCAACTCCCGGGTGCTGGCCCTGGCCGAGGACACCTCGCTGCCCCTGCTGGAACGCGCCAAGTTCCTGGCGATCTTCGCCTCCAATCTCGACGAGTTCTACATGGTTAGGGTGGCCGGGCTCAAGCGGCGCGATGAGATGGGATTGACGGTCCGCTCGGCCGACGGACTCACACCCCGCGAACAACTGCGTCGTCTCGAAGAACGCACCCGCCAACTCGCCACCCGGCACGCGCAGGTTTTCCTGGATTCGGTTCGGCCGGCGCTGGCCCAGCAGGGCATCGAGATCATCGGTTGGGCCGACCTCTCCGACACCGAACGCGCCGACTTGTCGAATTACTTTCAGGAGCAGGTGTTTCCGGTCCTGACTCCGCTCGCGGTCGACCCGGCCCACCCGTTCCCGTTCGTCAGCGGTTTGAGCCTGAATCTTGCCGTCACCGTCAAATCGCCCGCCGACGGCGGTGAGCACTTCGCCCGGGTGAAGGTACCGGACAACGTTGACCGGTTCATCCGTCTCGATTCCTCCGACGGCCATGGCAAGACCGTTCGTTTCCTGCCGACCGAGGAACTCATCGCGGCCTTCCTGCCGACCCTGTTTCCCGGTATGGAGATCGTCGAACGCTATGCGTTTCGGATCACGCGAAACGCCGACATGGACGTCGAGGACCGCGACGAGGATCTGCTCCAGGCACTGGAGCGGGAACTGGCTCGGCGTCGGTTCGGGCCGCCGGTGCGCCTTGAGATCGCCGGTGAGATCTCCGATCACATGATGGGACTGCTGCTGCGCGAACTCGACGTCGACCCGGGCGACGTGGTGCAGTTACCCGGACTGCTTGACCTTTCGGCGCTGTGGCAGATCTACGCCGTCGACCGCCCGGCGCTCAAGGACCCGCCCTTCGTGCCGGCCACCAACCCCGCATTCGGTGAACATGAGACACCGAAGAGCATCTTCGCCACCCTGCGCGACGGGGACGTGCTGGTGCATCACCCGTACGAATCATTCTCGACCAGCGTGCAGCGTTTCATCGAACAGGCCGCCGCCGATCCGCACGTACTGGCGATTAAGCAAACCCTCTACCGCACCTCCGGTGACTCGCCGATCGTCAACGCGCTGATCGAGGCAGCGGCCGCGGGCAAGCAAGTGGTGGCGCTCGTCGAATTGAAGGCCCGGTTCGACGAGCGGGCCAACATCAAGTGGGCCCGCGCACTGGAAGATGCCGGCGTACACGTGGTGTACGGCCTGGTTGGACTGAAGACCCACTGCAAGACCTGCCTGGTGGTCCGTCGCGAAGGGTCGACCATCCGGCGCTACTGCCATATCGGGACGGGTAATTACAACCCGAAGACAGCCCGACTCTACGAGGATGTCGGCCTGCTGACGGCGGCACCGGATATCGGCGCAGATCTAACCGACCTGTTCAATTCGCTCACCGGCTACTCGCGCAAGGTGGGCTACCGCAACCTGCTGGTGGCGCCGGAGGGCATCCGCAAGGGAATTCTGGAGCGCATCGAACGGGAGATCGTCGCCCATCGCCCGGACCGCCCGGGCCGGATCCGGGTGAAGGCCAACGCGATTGTCGACGAGGGCATCATCGACGGGCTCTACCGCGCTTCCCAGGCCGGGGTCCGGGTCGAGGTGGTGGTGCGCGGCATCTGCGCGTTGCGGCCCGGCGTCAGCGGCTTCTCGGAGAACATCACCGTGCGATCAATACTCGGCCAGTTCCTAGAACACTCCCGCGTCATGCACTTCGAAGCGATCGACGAGTTCTGGATCGGCAGCGCGGACATGATGCACCGCAATCTCGACCGCAGGGTGGAGGTGATGGCCCAGGTCCGGGATCGTCGCCTGACGTCCTACCTCGACGAGGTGTTCGAGTCCACCATGAATCCGTCGACCCGGTGCTGGGAGCTTGGATCTGACGGTACCTGGACCGCGTCGCCGCGGGACGGCCACGAGGTTCGCGACCATCAGGTGTGGCTGATGGAAAAGCACCGGCAGTCTTGAGCGCAATGAAAAGCGGTCCACCGGTGGTGGCCGCGGGAGCAGTGCTGTGGCAGCCGGATCCCGATTCCGCAGAACCCCGGGTCGCGGTCGTCCACCGTCCCCGTTACGACGACTGGTCACTGCCGAAAGGCAAGATCGATCCGGGCGAGATCGAACCGGTGGCCGCGGTCCGGGAAATCTTTGAAGAAACCGGCCAGCGCGCGCATCTGGGCCGACGACTGGGTTCGGTGACTTATTCGATCCCGGGCGGCACCAAGATCGTTCACTACTGGGTGGCCCGCAGCCGCGGCGGGGACTTCGTGGCCGGTGACGAAGTGGACCGTCTGTTGTGGCTACCGGTGCCGCAGGCCTCGAAGCAACTCACCTACCCGGCCGACCGAAAAACACTCACCCGGTTCGCCAAATCACCGGCCGACACCCAGAGCGTTTTGATCGTCCGGCACGGAACCGCGGGCCGCAAGAATCGGTATACCGGCGACGACCGGCACCGACCATTGGATGCCCACGGCTTTCAACAGGCGCAGGCACTGGTTCCGCAATTGCTGGCGTTCGGCGTCTCCGACGTCTACGCCGCCGAGCGGGTTCGCTGTACACAGACCGTCGAACCACTGGCGCACGCACTGGATGTGGCGATCTCGTCCGAACCCTGTCTCACCGAGGAGGCCTACGCCGCCGATCCCAAGGCTGCGCGTCGCCGCATCATCCAGATCGCCGCGCACGGCGGGACTCCCGCGATCTGCACGCAGGGCAAAGTGATCCCGTACCTCATCGACTGGTGGTGTGCGCGCGACGGCGTCAAGCCGGACCGCTCAAGAAATCGAAAGGGCAGTACCTGGGTGCTGTCGTTGCACAAAGGACGCCTCGTTGCCGCCGACCATCTCGCCAGCCCACTGGCCAACATCCCCCGGTCCTGAATAGCAGAACGCCGCGGACCTGAGGTCCGCGGCGTCCCGCTGGTACAGCTCTGTGAACAGGCCACGCCTGGTAAGGGCGGCCAGCCGGTTACTTAGCGACGGCCCCGGGCCGGCGCCTTGCGGGCCGGTGCCTTGCGGGCCGGAGCCTTCTTGACGGCCTTGCGGACGACCTTCTTGGCCGCGGTCTTGCGGACCGGAGCCCTCTTGACTGCCTTGCGGGCCGGAGCCTTCTTAGCCACCCGCTTGACGGCGGCCTTCTTGACGACCCGCTTGACGGCGGCCCGCTTGACGGCCTTCTTCACCACGCGCTTGACGGCGGCCTTCTTCACGGCCTTGCGCACTGCGGTCTTCTTGGCCACCCGCTTGACGGCGGCCTTCTTGACGACCCGCTTGACGGCGGCCTTCTTGACGGCCTTCTTCACCACACGCTTGGCGGCGGCCTTCTTGACCACACGCTTGGCGGCGGCCTTCTTCACGACGCGCTTGGCCGGTGCCTTCTTTGCAACTTTCTTAACCACAGCAGACTTCCTAACTGCGCCATCAGCGGCGCCTCGTTTAACAGCAGGTCCTTCGGTCGGGAGCTTTTGTGCACCAGAGATGATTGCTTTGAACTGCGCCCCCGGTCGAAACGCGGGGACCGACGTCGGCTTAACCTGCACCGTTTCACCGGTGCGTGGGTTACGCGCGACACGTGCGGCGCGGCGACGCCGTTCGAACACACCGAAACCGGTGATTGTCACGCTGTCACCTTTATTCACAGCGCGCACAATGGCGCTGATCAATTCCTCAACGGCATTGGTCGCCGTACGGCGATCCGTGTCCAGTCTCGCCGTGAGAACCTCGATCAACTCTGCTTTGTTCATTCAAATCCTCCGAGACAGTGGTCCGCTCTGGACCGACTGGAAAGTACGCTAAACCCTCTTTACTCAGATATCCATGAGCCACGCGCGGTTTCAGCAAAATGATCGAAGGAATTTTTTCGCCGTGTTTGGTACCGGTGAGCGCACGATCCGGTTGCGCGGTAGTCGCGTCAAGCACACCTTCGCCGACTTGCTGGACGTCAATCAGGTCGTTGCGATACGCGGTTTCCACCGCGACCGCGCGGCCTCAAAGGTCTCGACATCGTCAAGTTTGCGCAGCGTAAGGCCAATATCGTCGAGTCCCTCGTAAAGCCGCCACGCGGTGTAGTCGTCAATCGCGAACGGCACCACAACCGTTCCCGCAGCGATGGTTCGGTCTTTGAGGTTGACGCTGATTTCTAACCCCGGACTTTCCTCGATGAGCTTCCACAGCAGTTCGACATCATCTTGGGTGACTTCGGCTGCCAACAAGCCTGCCTTGCCCGCGTTGCCGCGAAAAATGTCGGCGAAGCGCGACGAAATGACGACTCGGAAGCCGTAGTCCATCAATGCCCAGACGGCATGCTCGCGCGAGGAACCGGTGCCGAAGTCGGGGCCCGCGACCAAAACCGAGCCACGATCAAAGGGACTGAGATTGAGGATGAACGAGGGATCGTTACGCCATGCGGCGAATAGGCCGTCCTCGAAACCGGTTCGCGAGACGCTCTTGAGATACACCGCCGGGATGATCTGGTCGGTGTCGACATTCGATTGACGCAGTGGCACGCCGATTCCGGTGTGGGTGCGAAAGGCATCCATGAGGTGTCTCTATCTCCCTTAGCTCGAGATCTACAGATCGGCGGGTGAGGACAGGGTGCCACGCACCGCGGTGGCCGCGGCGACAGCCGGCGACACCAGATGGGTGCGACTGCCCTTGCCCTGGCGCCCCTCGAAGTTCCGGTTCGACGTCGACGCGCAGCGCTGCCCGGGCGCGAGTTGGTCGGGATTCATACCCAGGCACATCGAGCAGCCGGCCTGCCGCCACTGCGCCCCGGAGGCGGTGAAGATCTCGCCGAGACCCTCGGATTCGGCCTGCGCCCGCACCCGCATCGAGCCGGGCACGATCAGCATCGTCACCCCGTCGGCCACCTTGCGGCCACGCAGCACCTCAGCCACGGCACGCAGATCCTCGATGCGGCCATTGGTGCAGGATCCGACGAAGACGGTGTCGACGGCGATGTCGCGCATCGGCGTGCCCGGTCGGAGGTCCATGTAGGTAAGCGCATTCTCGGCGGCCTGTCGCTCGGCGTCGCTGCCCATGAGTTCGGGATCGGGCACCGCCCCCGACAGGGGAACACCCTGTCCGGGGTTGGTACCCCAGGTGACGAAGGGACTCAACGTCGTCGCATCGATGTGGACCTCGGTGTCGAACACCGCGCCGGCATCGGTGCGAAGCCGCTCCCAGGCCGCGACCGCCGCATCCCACTCGGACCCGGTGGGCGCATAGGGGCGGCCACGAAGGAACTCGTAGGTTGTCGCATCGGGAGCCACCAACCCCGCGCGGGCACCGGCCTCGATGCTCATGTTGCAGATCGTCATCCGGCCCTCCATCGACAGCGATTCAATGGTGCTGCCGCGGTATTCGATCACGTGTCCCTGTCCGCCGGCGGTACCGATCTTGGCGATCACCGCCAGGATGACGTCCTTGGCCGTCACGCCCGACGGCAACGGCCCTTCGATGTTGACCGCCATCGTCTTGAACGGGCGCAGTGGGAGCGTCTGGGTGGCCAGCACGTGTTCCACCTCCGAGGTGCCGATTCCCATCGCGATCGCGCCGAATGCGCCGTGGGTGGAGGTGTGACTGTCCCCGCAGACGATCGTCATGCCTGGCTGGGTCAAACCCAACTGCGGACCCATCACGTGGACGATTCCCTGCTCGGGATCGCCCATTGAGTGCAACGTGATGCCGAACTCCGCACAGTTGTGCCGCAGCGCATCGACCTGGGTGCGCGACACCAGATCGGCGATCGGCTTGTCGATGTCGACCGTCGGCACGTTGTGATCCTCGGTCGCCAGGGTCAGATCCGGGCGCCGCACCCCCCGGCCCGCGAGCCTCAACCCATCGAAGGCCTGTGGGCTGGTCACCTCATGGATGAGGTGGAGATCGATATAGATCAGGTCGGGTTCGGTGGCGCCGCCGGCCACGACAACGTGGTCGGCCCACACCTTTTCCGGCAATGTCATCGGTCTATCAGCCACGGCGTTAGTCTCGCAATCTCACTATATGGACTATTAGTATCTAAGTATGAGACAGGATAGCGGCATCGGCGTACTCGACAAAGCGGTGGGTGTGCTGAACGCGGTCGCAACGTCCCCCTGCGGGCTGGCCGAACTCTGCGAACGCACTTCCCTGCCCCGGGCCACCGCGCACCGGTTGGCGGCCGGACTGGAGTTCCATCGCCTGCTTGCCCGGGACGGTGCAGGGCGCTGGCTGCTGGGACCTGCACTATCGGAACTGTCCGCCCAGGTCGATGATCCGCTGTTGGCGGCCGGTGCCGCGGTGTTGCCCGGGCTACGGGAGATCACCGGCGAGAGCGTCCAACTTTATCGCCGCGAAGGCACCACCCGGGTGTGCATCGCAACGCTGGAACCGCCGGCGGGCCTTCGCGATACCGTGCCCCTCGGGGCGCGCCTGACGATGACCGCCGGTTCGGGAGCCAGAGTGCTCCTCGCCTACAGCGACGCCGCGACCCGACAGGCCGTGCTGCCCTCGGCGCAGTTCAGCGAGCGCACCCTGGCTGAGGTACGCCGCCGCGGTTGGGCGCAGAGCGCGGCCGAACGCGAACCCGGCGTGGCCAGCGTCTCGGCTCCGGTGCACGACCGCGACGGTGTGGTGATCGCCGCGGTGTCGATATCCGGCCCGATCGACCGGATGGGCCGACGGCCGGGTGAACGGTGGGCCGCCGATCTGCTGACTGCCGCCGAGGCGCTGACCCGGCGACTGTGACCCATCGATTCTGCGTCCAGATCGTCTTTCCGAGCCGCAACGCGATCTGGACGCAGTGTCGATTACCGCCGGGCATCCTGAGACACTGACATTCATGGGAAGCAAGCAACGCAATCAGATCGTCATGACCGACGAGGAGATCACCGATTTCGTGGCCCGCGGTCGCACCGGCACCATGGCCACTATCGGCGCGAGTGGCCAGCCGCACCTGGTCGCGATGTGGTACGCCGTCCTCGACGGAGAGATCTGGATCGAGACCAAGGTGAAGTCGCAGAAAGTGGTCAACCTCCGCCGTAATTCGCGGGTGAGTTTCCTGATCGAGGACGGCATGACTTACGACAGCCTGCGCGGGGTGTCATTCGAGGGCGTCGCGGAGATCCTCGACGACCCCGACACCATTTTCGCCGTCGGCGTCAGCGTCTGGGAGCGCTACAACGGCCCCTACACCGACGATCTCAAGCCCGCCGTCGACATGATGATGAACAAGCGGGTCGCCGTGCGCATCGTCTCTGATCGCGTTCGATCCTGGGACCACCGGAAGCTGGGTCTGCCCGCGATGCCCCTGGCCGGCACTACCGCACCGCAGTAGATCGTTCACGTGTCAGAAAAAAGTACCCCCGATGGGATTCGAACCCACGCTACCGCCGTGAGAGGGCGGCGTCCTAGGCCGCTAGACGACGGGGGCTAGAACAATCGACGGCGTGCCATAAAGCACACCGGTAAGAGAGCATATCGCAGCGGCAATTGCCGACATAATTGCTGGGGTACCAGGACTCGAACCTAGAATGGCTGTACCAGAAACAGCTGTGTTGCCAATTACACCATACCCCAATAACTACCCATAATAGCTGCTCAGTGCGGTTTTCACCGACCCACCACAGGCCGACGCGCAACGACTGACAGCTCTTTCGGGCCGTCGAGGACACTACCAAAGATCCTCACTGGATCCCGTTGCGGGCCGCGCGCAGTCGGGCCAGGCTGCGGTCGCGGCCCAGCAGTTCCAGTGACTCGTACAACGGCGGGCTGACGGTCGAACCCGTTACCGCGACGCGGATCGGACCGAATGCCTTGCGCGGCTTGAGCCCCAGTCCGTCGATCAGCGCGCCCTTCAGCGCCTCTTCGATACCCCCCGCAGTCCACGACGACACCTCGTCGAGGGCCGCGCACGCCGAGTCGAGCACGCCGGCGGAATCCGGGCCGAGTTCCTTGGCCGCCGCCACCGGGTCGATCGAGTAATGGTCGTCGTTGAAGAACTTCATCAGACCCCACGCGTCCGACAGCACCACAATCCGCGTCTGCACCAGTTCTGCAGCGACCGCGAAATCGGCCTCGCCCAAACCTGTGTCGTACCCGTGGTCGCCGAAGAAAGACCGCAGCCGGCCGGCGAACTCGTCGGCGCTGAGCAGACGGATGTGTTCGGCGTTGATGGCGTCGGCCTTCTTCTGATCGAAACGCGCCGGATTGGAATTGACGTCGATGACGTCGAACGCGCGCGCCATCTCCGCCAGGCTGAAGATGTCGTGATCGTCGGCGATCGACCACCCCAGCAGCGCCAGATAGTTCAACAGACCCTCGGGAATGAAGCCGCGGTCGCGATGCAGAAACAGATTGGACTGCGGATCACGTTTCGACAGTTTCTTGGTGCCATCGCCGAGGACCGTCGGCAGATGGGCGTACTCCGGAACGCAATCGCCGACACCGATCCGGATCAGGGCACGGTGCAGGGCGATCTGTCGCGGCGTCGACGGCAGAAGGTCCTCACCGCGCAGCACATGGGTGATCCTCATCAGCGCATCATCGACCGGGTTGACCAGGGTATACAGCGGATCTCCATTCGCCCGCGTGAGTGCGAAGTCAGGCACCGTTCCGGCCGCGAACGTCGTCTCACCCCGGACCAGATCGCCCCAGCTGATGTCCTCATCGGGCATCCGCAGGCGCAAGACCGGGTTGCGGCCCTCGGCGAGGTATTCGGCACGCTGGGCTTCGGTGAGGTCGCGGTCGTAATTGTCGTAACCCATCTTCGGATTACGCCCGGCGGCAATATGGCGGGCCTCGACCTCCTCGGGACTCGAGTAGGCCGGGTAGGCATCACCAGACTCCACCAATCGCGCCACCACATCGCGGTAGAGATCGCCGCGCTGGGACTGCCGGTACGGGCCGTACGGCCCACCGATCTCCGGACCCTCATCCCAGTCCAGCCCCAACCATCGCAGCGCGTCCAGGATCGCGGCGTAACTCTCCTCGGAATCTCGCGCGGCGTCGGTGTCCTCGATACGGAACACGAACGCCCCGCCGGTATGCCGGGCGTAGGCCCAGTTGAACAGCGCCGTGCGCACCAGGCCGACGTGCGGAGTTCCGGTCGGTGATGGGCAAAACCGCACCCGCACCGGCACTGTCACGGGCACTGTCACGGGCACGGGCACGGGCACGGGCACGGGAGCAGCCATCATGGGCCCTTCCGGACCACGGGGTTGGTCAGCATGCCGATGCCCTCGATCCAGACGCTGACGGTGTCACCGTTTTCAATCGGTCCGACACCGGCCGGTGTTCCGGTGAGGATCAGGTCGCCGGGCAGCAGTGTCATCACCGCCGAGATCCATTCGATGATGGCACCGATGTCGTGAATCATCAGCGACGTCCGACTGTGCTGACGCACAATCCCGTTGACCTCGGTGCGGATCTCCAAGTCTGACGGGTCGAGATCGGTGACGATCCACGGCCCCACCGGGCAAAACGTGTCGTGACCCTTGGCGCGCATCCACTGCCCGTCCGCCTGCTGCTGATCGCGGGCCGAGACGTCGTTGGCGATGGTGTACCCGAGGATGTTCTCGGCTGCCCGGGCGGCGGGGACGTCCTTGCACGGCCGGCCGATCACCACGGCCAGTTCGCCCTCGTGGTGCACCGGCGAAGCAGTGGCGGGCAGGACGATCGGCACGCTGGGCCCGATGATCGAGGTGTTGGGCTTGAGGAAGATGATCGGATCTTCCGGAGCGGTATCGCCGCCCATCTCGATGACGTGCTCGAGGTAGTTCTTGCCCATGCACACCACCTTGCTGGCCAGAATCGGCGCCAGCAGTCGCACCTCGGCCAGCGGCCAGGACCGCCCGGTGAAGGTCGGGGTGCCAAAGGGATGTTCGGCGATCTCTCGGACGACTTCGGCACCCGCGTCGCCTTCGACGCTGACGAAGGCGACCCCGTCGGGGCTGGCGATACGACCAAGGCGCATTCGGGTGAGCCTAGCGCTTAGAGCCGGGCGCGAATCCGCTCGCCGACCTCACGGGTGGATAGCGTCGCCTCGCCACGAGTGGCCAGATGGTCGGCAACCGCGGCATCCACCCGCGCCGCGGCGACATCCTCACCGATGTGGTTCAGCAGCAACGCAACGCTCATCACCGCGGCAGTCGGGTCGGCGATGCCCTGGCCCGCGATGTCGGGGGCACTGCCGTGCACCGGTTCAAACATCGACGGGTTGGTTCCGGTCGCGTCGATATTGCCGCTGGCGGCCAAGCCGATTCCGCCGCTCACCGCAGCGGCGAGGTCGGTGATGATGTCGCCGAAAAGGTTGTCGGTGACGATGACGTCGAACCGGCCAGGATCGGTGACCATATAGATGGTGGCCGCGTCGATGTGCTGATAGGCGACCTCGACGTCCGGATACTCGGCACCGACCTCGCTGACCACCCGTGACCACAGGCCGCCGGCGAAGGCCAGCACATTGGTTTTGTGCACCAGCGTCAGGTGGTTGCGCCGCTTGCGCGCCAGAGCGAACGCGTAACGCACCACCCGGTTGACGCCGAACGCGGTATTGAGGCTCACCTCGGTGGCGACCTCGTGCGGCGTGCCGACGCGGATCGCGCCGCCGGTTCCGGTGTAGGGGCCCTCGGTGCCCTCCCGAACCACGACGAAGTCGATGGCCGGATTGCCGGCCAGCGGGCTGATCACACCTGAATAGAGCCGACTCGGGCGCAGGTTGACATGGTGGTCCAGGGCGAACCGGGTCTTCAGTAGCAGGCCGCGTTCGAGCACACCGCTGGGCACCGACGGATCGCCGATCGCACCCAGCAGGATGGCGTCATGGGTGCGCAGTTCATCGATAACGCCTTCGGGAAGCACCTCGCCGGTCGCGTGGTAGCGCCGCGCGCCCAGGTCGTAGTTGGTCGTCTCGACACCGGGGCGCACCACGTCGAGCACTGACAGGGCCTCACCGATGACTTCCGGGCCGATACCGTCGCCCGCGATCACTGCGAGTTTCATCGGCGCCGCTCCTCCTCATCGCTTCGCTCTGCATCGTCGGCGGCGCGTTTCACGACAGGTCAACCACTTCCAGCGTGCCGGCCTCCACGGCCGCACCGATGGCCGCCCGCGCGTCGGCGGGCACATCGCGGTCCAGTCGCAGCATGACCGTGGCGCCCAGGCCGCTGGCGTCCTGACTCATCTGGGCGGCGAGGATGTTCACCCCGGCACTGCCGAGCAGGGTACCGATCTTGCCCAGCGCACCCGGCTGGTCGCTGTAGTGCAGGATCAGGTTCACACCCTCAGCGCGTAGGTCAAAGCTGCGGCCGTTGATTCCCACCACTTTCTGGGTCTGCTGGGGACCCGACAATGTGCCGGAGACGTTGACCGCGGAACCGTCGGGCGAGACCACCTTCACATCGACCAGGCTGCGATGGTTGGGGCTCTCGGTGCGCGTGCTCAGATCGGCGGACAGGCCGCGCTCGGCGGCCATACTCGGGGCATTGACGAATGTCACCTGCTGGTCAGTCATTGTCGAGAAGAGTCCGCGCAGTGCCGAGAGTTTAAGGACCCCAACATCTTCGGAGGCGAGCTCACCGCTGACGGTCACCGACAGGTTACTCGGCGGCTCCGTCGACAGCGCCCCGACGAGCAGACCGAGTTTGCGCACCAGATCCAGCCACGGCGCAACCTCCTCGCTGACCACACCGCCACCGACGTTGACCGCATCAGGCACGAACTCCCCGGCCATGGCCAGCTTGACGCTCGCGGCGACGTCGGTGCCGGCCCGGTCCTGAGCCTCTGAAGTCGACGCGCCAAGATGCGGGGTGACGATCGCCTGCGGCAGATCGAACAACGGGCTGTCAGTGCAGGGCTCGGTGGCGAACACATCCAGACCCGCAGCGCGCACATGACCGCTGGTGATCGCATCGGCCAGAGCCTGCTCGTCGATGAGGCCGCCGCGGGCGGCGTTGACGATGATCACCCCCGGCTTGGTCTTGGCCAACGCCTCTCTGCCCAGCAGACCCGCAGTCTCCTTGGTCTTGGGCAGGTGCACCGAGATGAAGTCGGCGCGGGCCAGTACGTCATCCAACGGCAGCAATTCGATGCCGAGCTGGGCAGCCCGGGCGGCCGGAACGTAAGGGTCGTAGGCGATGATGTGGGTGCCGAAGGCGGCCAGTCTCGCGGCCACCAGTTGCCCGATGCGGCCCAGGCCCACCACGCCGACCGTCTTGCCGAAGATCTCGGTGCCGTTGAACGACGAGCGCTTCCAGGTGTGCTCATGCAGGGTCGCATCGGCCGCCGGGATCTGCCGCGCCGCGGCCAGCATGAGCGCAATCGCATGCTCAGCGGCGCTGTGAATGTTGGAGGTGGGTGCATTGACCACCAGAACGCCGGCCGCGGTGGCGGCATCCACGTCGACGTTGTCAAGACCGACACCGGCACGCGCAATGATCTTGAGTCTGGGTGCGGCGGCAATCACCTCGGCGTCGACGGTAGTGGCCGATCGCACCAGGAGTGCGTCGGCGTCGACGACCGCCTCCAGCAGTTTCGGGCGGTCCGGGCCGTCGACCCAGCGGACCTCGACCTGATCTCCCAGGGCGGCGACGGTCGAGGGGGCGAGTTTGTCGGCGATCAGTACAACGGGCAGAGTCACCGGGACAGCCTAAAGGGCCGGGATTGAGGTGTAATCGGTA
>CAIWCQ010000357.1 GCA_903911165.1 uncultured Actinomycetes bacterium
CGACGGGCACCGCGATCTTGCCGCACTGGGCGCCCGTCGGAACGGCCACCGACTCGCCACTTCCGCCACCGGCCGGCCGACACGGCCCCCACTGCACCGGCTGTCCGACCTGCGGTGCCGAAAGCACCGCGGTACCAGACACCACGGTGGCGCAACCGCTCGACGAGAGCAGGACGGCGACGGCGGGAAGCACCAGTGCGGCGGGGGTGACGCGGGGGCGTTTGCGGGGGCGTTGTAGCAGCCTCATACCCCACATGCTGCCACGGTTACCGAGCTCGCCTCGATTTGGTCGCCTTCAACAGCTCTTTCATCCCCGGCGCGAACCCGTCGGCCATCTCCGCCAAGTCGGGCAGCAGCTCCGGACAGGAGATCAGGCCGACATTGAGTTTGCCGTTGAGCGACATCACCGTGATGTTGAGCCCTGCACCGTGGAAGATCGGCCCGAGCGGATACATCGCATCCACCTCGGCCCCGAGGAAGTACAGCGGGATCTGCGGCCCCGGCACATTGGAGACCACTAGGTTGTGCACCGGCGATTCGGTCAGACGACTGCGCGCGTACACCCGCATCGCGACGCCGAAAATAGCCGGACCGGCGAACTGACTCCAGTCCTGCAGCAGCGTGGCCGCAATCGCCCCACTGTGTTCCTTGGCGGCGGTGTTGTCCGCCGCGATCGCCCGCAGTCGCTCGCCGGGGTCCTCGATCTGGGTCTTCAAGCTGGCGAACATGCCCGACACCTGATTGCGGCCCGGCCGGTCGGAGCGATCGTGCACCGACACCGGCACCATGGCCACCAGGGGTGCCTCCGGCAGTTCCGCCCGATCGAGCATGTACTGCCGCAGCACGCCGGACACCAGCGCCAGCACTACGTCGTTGACCTTCACGTTGAAGTGGTTCTTGACGGTCTTGACGTCCTCGAAGTCGAGTTGAGCGAAGGCGACGTTGCGGTGCGCGGTGATGGTGGCGTTGAACGGGGTGTGCGGAGCGGCAAACGGCGATGCCATCGCCCGGCCGTCCGCGACTCGGCGCACCGTCTCCACCACGGTGGTCACCGTCGACGGCAGGACCTTGGTCGCGAGCTTGACCGGCCGCGCAGCGAACCTGCCCAGCCCACCGAGGGCGATCCGGAGGGGATCCACCCCCCCGCTGGCCTCGACCGGCTCCGGCGGCGGCGCATCGGGCTGCATCGAACACAGCTGCGACATCAGGTTGGCGCCGCTCACACCGTCGACCGCGGCGTGGTGAACCTTCGTCATCACCGCGAGCCGTCCCCCGTTACGCACGCCGGTGCCGCCGAGTCCGTCGATCACCCACATCTCCCACAGCGGGTGGCGACGATCCAGCGGCAGCGCCGCTAGGTGCCCGCAGACCTCGGCCAGTTCCGCGCGGCCGCCAGGAGCGGGCAGGCCGATCCGATGGAGGTGGCGCTGCACGTCGAAGTGCTCGTCCTCCACCCACACCGGGTGGTCGAGGTTGAGGAAGCTATTGGCGAGCTTCTCCCGGAAAGTCGGGATCGCGGCGACCCGCAGGGCCATTTCGTCGCGCAGGCGCTCGAAGCTGTATCCGCCCGGGATGGTGGACGCGTCCAACTCCAGCACCGAACAGACGTGCAGCGGTTGGGTCGGGGTTTCCAGGTAGAGAAAACTGGCATCGAGGCCGCTGAGCCGCTGCAAATGCCGCATACGGCAATGGTAGGCCCGCCGAATCGGACGCAGAGCTCGATCCCGGAAATCAACCACGGACCGCCGCTGCGGCATTCGCTGTGAGAAAACCCACGTCCGCGGTGATTCCCCCGCGCCCGCGCCGGTGGCACAATGGAAGAGTCACGCGAACCCGGGGACCTGAGTCAGGCCACGAGGATCGATCCGGCGAACAACTGGGGACAACCATGTCAGAGCAGACGCTGTACGGCGGAGCTGCCGCCGCACGCACCGAACCGCGCACCAAGATCCGCACCCATCACCTCCAGCGGATGAAGACCGAGGGGCACAAGTGGGCCATGCTCACCGCCTACGACTTCACCACCGCACGGCTCTTCGATGAGGCCGGGATCCCCGTCCTCCTCGTCGGCGACTCGGCGGCCAACGTCGTCTACGGCTACGACACCACCGTCCCGGTCACCGCGGACGAGCTGATCCCCCTGGTGCGCGGTGTGGTCCGAGGAGCCGAACACGCACTGGTCGTGGCGGACCTCCCGTTCGGCAGTTACGAGTGCGGGCCCGCGCAGGCACTGGCCACCGCGACGCGATTCCTCAAGGAAGCCGGAGCGCACGCGGTGAAACTCGAAGGCGGCGAACGGGTTGCCGACCAGATCGCGACCCTGACCGCGGCGGGCATCCCGGTGATGGCCCACATCGGGTTCACCCCGCAGAGTGTCAACAGCCTCGGCGGTTTCCGCGTTCAGGGCCGGGGCGATGGCGCCGAGCAGACCGTCGCCGACGCGATCGCCGTCGCCGAGGCCGGCGCGTTCGCCGTGGTGATGGAGATGGTGCCGGCGGAACTGGCCACCCAGATCACCGGGAAGCTGACCATCCCGACGATCGGGATCGGCGCGGGCCGCAACTGCGACGCCCAGGTGCTGGTCTGGCAGGACATGGCCGGACTCACCGGCGGAAAGACCGCGAAATTCGTCAAGCGTTTCGGTGATGTCGGCGGGGAGTTACGCCGCGCGGCAACGCAGTACGCCGACGAGGTCGCAGGCGGAGTTTTCCCCGGCGAGGAACACAGCTTCTAGCCAGTTCACTTTCGTGTGCAACCCTGGTCTATCCACGTCCAGGCTGGTCTTCCAGTCAGAGCGATCGAAGGTGACAATGCCGAAGTCGGGTGAACCGACCCGTCACGTCGAACTGGAACGAAAGTTCGACGTCGCCGATGGGGTCGGCCAACCGTCCTTCGACGGGCACCTCGCGGTGACGCGCACCCATCGCCTGCCGACGCAGACCCTGCGTGCCGTGTACTTCGACACCGCGGAGCACGACCTGGCCGCCCGGCGGATCACGCTTCGGCGGCGTACCGGCGGGCCCGACGCCGGCTGGCACCTCAAACTGCCGTCCGGACCGGAGGCGCGTACCGAGGTTCGTGCCGCGCTCGGATCCGGTACCGGCGCCACCGACATCCCCGAGGAGTTGCTCGACGTCGTGCTGGCGATCGTGCGCGACCGCGCGCTGATTCCGGTCGCGCGCATCGAGACCACCCGCGATGTCACGGTGTTACACGGCTTCGACGATGTTGCCCTGGCCGAGTTCTGCGACGACACGGTCAGTGCAGCGCGCATCGATCCGACCGACGGCGGTTCCGTTGACGAACAGTCCTGGCGGGAGTGGGAACTGGAACTGGTAGATCCGGGTTCCGGCGACGCCACCGGACTGCTGAACCGGTTGGGTAACCGTCTACTCGACGCCGGGGCTACCCCGGCCGGTCACGGCTCGAAACTAGCCAAGGTGCTCGGCGACTCGACTCCCCCGCAAGCCGGCGTTCCCTCCGACCCGGTTCACCGTGCGGTGGCCGAACAGGTCGAACTGCTCCTGGCATGGGACCGCGCGGTGCGCGCCGACGCCGACGACGCGGTTCACCAGATGCGGGTGGCGACCAGGCAGATCCGCAGCCTCCTGCAGGCCTCCGAGACCACCTTCGGCCTGACCGATGACGCTTGGATTCTGAGCGAGTTGCGCGAACTTGCCGCCGTTTTGGGGATCGCCCGCGACGCTGAGGTGCTCGCCGATCGGTACCGCAAAGCCCTCGACGCACTGCCGCCCGAACTGCTCCGCGGCCCGGTACGAGAGCGACTCGTCGACGGTGCCCGACGCCGTTATCGGGCGGGACTTGTGCGGTCCTGGAAGGCGATGCGGTCGCCGCGCTATTTCCGACTGCTCGACGCACTGGACAACCTGGTCGTGACCGGCGCGCCGGCTCCCGGGGACGACCATCCCCCGGCGGACATTTCGTCGAGCTATCGCAAACTCGTCAAGGCGACCAAGGCCGCCGACGCGGACGGCGCCGACCAGGATGATGCATTGCACCGCATCCGCAAGGCCGCCAAAAGGCTTCGATACGTCGCGGCAGCCACCGGGGAATCCCGGGTCTCGCAGCGCTCCAAGACAATCCAGGCCCTGCTGGGCGATCATCAGGACAGCGTGGTCAGCCGCATCCATCTGCTGCAGCAGGCCGATGCCGCGCGCACAGCCGGCGAAGACACCTTCACCTACGGTGTACTTCACCGCGAGGAGGAGGAGCTGGCAATCCGGTGCCGCGAGCAACTCGACGATGCGCTGCGCGAGTTGCGCCGCACCGTCGGCCGGGCCCGCTAGGGGCGGACGAGCTGGCCTGTAAGCCGGATTCTGTTCCGCGCCGACGAAACTCGCCCGGCGCGGCAGCGACCATCCATCTGCGACACCCGTCACCGGATGCCTCCCGCGGCCTACCCGCAGGCTCGGGCGAGCAGCCCTCGAGCGCCTGCGCAGCCGCACCCTTAGCCCGAAGGCGGGGCGCGGCCTCTTGGCCTTGCTTCGGGTGGGGTTTACCGAGCCACCCCGGTCACCCGGGATGCTGGTGCGCTCTTACCGCACCGTTTCACCCTTACCGCCGGCCCCAAACCTCGGGCACGGCGGCGGTCTGTTTTCTGTGGCACTGTCCCGCGAGTCACCTCGGATTGCCGTTAGCAATCACCCTGCTCTGTGAAGTCCGGACTTTCCTCGACCCACCAACCGGTGCGCCGCGGCCGCCCGGCCAACTCGTCCGCGGTGCCCAACCTACTCGTTCTTGCGGTAAACCAGCCAGCGCATTTCGATCGGGGACTCCTCCCGGGCGACGTCGAACACGTCCAGACCGCTGACCCAATTGGCATACCAACTGGTGGGAGGCCACCCTTCGGCTGGCAGTTGGTCCTTTTCGTAGTCGTGGACCGAGTCGTCGCAGATCAGTTCCAGCGGTTGGCCAGCGGCGGCGTCGCGCAGTTCCGCGGCGGTGAAAATCGACGTGTAGCACTGCTGGCCGAGTTCGCGGGCCGCCGGGTCGGGCACGTATTCCCCGCGCGGTAGGAAGATGTTGAACACCAGTCGCCCTCCCGGCGCCAGCCCGTGAGCGGCGAGGGCGAACACTCCCTGGAGTTGTTCGATTGTGCGGAAGTCCGAGACCACTTCCGAGAGCAGGATGAGCTGATAGTCGTCGCGCAGATCCTGCACGGTCTCGAAGACATCACGCTGGATCACCCGCACGTCCAGGGACTGCCGCGCAGCATCCGCGCGAAGCAGTTCGGCGAACTTCGGAGTCATCTCGACCGCGTCGACCGGGTGACCGCGGCGGGCCAGCGCCAAGGAGTTGCGTCCGGTACCGGCGCCGATGTCGAGTATCGGAAACTCCGACGGACTGTCCGTCTCGCCGGCCAGGGCCCACACCCGGGCGTCGGGTTCGGTACCGAACAGCGGCGGCTCCCGGGTGGCCACCCAGTTGTCGTAGGCGCCGTCAACGGTGAACCACTTGGCCGCGACGTGATAGTTCACCGTCAGACCCACCGGCGCGTCATAGGTGATGACGATGTCTGACCGCGGTGATGCCGCGTAAGCCTCGGCCAGCTGGCCATCGATGACCCCGCGAAGCTGGGCCAACTCCTCAGCGGTGAAACGGACCCCCAGCGAGGTGAACAGCTCATCGCAGGTCTGCACGTACTCATCGAGCATGCCTGATACCGCCGGCAGGGTGATCTCGCCGCGGGACACCGCCCGGCGCAGCAGACGCCGGGTCATCGCCGGTCGCAGCGGCTCGCTGGTCGAACGCGGATTGTCCACGCCGCCTGCCTACCGTATTCCCACGGTGCGATGCAAGATTTCCACGGCGCGCTGCATGACTCCCGCAGTGCGGCGCAACACGATCACGTTGTCGACCAGGGTGGCCTCCTCGCCGTCGGGCCCGCGCGCGGAACGCTCGGCGCGCTCGACCCGGATCTGCTGCCACTGTGCGCCATCGAGTGCAAGTCCGTCGAGCACTGACTCGGCGGTGGGAAATTCGTGGTGATGCAACCGCGACGCCCACGGCGGGGCGGCGGCATGGTCGACGATCAGCAACGTCCCCCCCGGTGCAACCGCAGCAGCGGCCCGCCTCAGCACCGCCGACCGGTCCATCGCGACGGCGCTATGCAGGAACTGCGCGGATACCAGATCAAAGGAGCCCCCGGGAAGTCCGCACGTTAGATCATGCTCGACGAAGTCGATGCAGTCCGCCACCCCACCGGACGTTGCCGCTTCCCGTGCTCGTGCCAGAGCGGTGGTCGAGACGTCGACGGCGACGACGGTCCACCCGCATTCGGCGAGCCAGATCGCGTCGGCTCCCTCTCCGCAGCCCAAATCCAGAGCGCGGGTGCCGGCGAGTGCGGGTGCGACCTCGGCCAGTCGGGCGTTTACCCGACCACTCCATACCTGCGGCTTGGCCGAGTAATGCTCTTCCCAAGCGGTGCGGGCGTCGCCGACGGGTTCACCCATCAGGGCCTCCTCAAATACGACGTATCGTTGACCAGCCGCACCGACGCACCATTGTCGGGATAGAACTCCGCGATGCTCAGCGAGGCCAGATCCAAGTGCATCCGGTACAGGATGCTCGGGCCGGCGTCCAGCGCCAGCCGCAGCAGGGTTTTGATCGGTGTCACGTGTGAGACCACCAACACCGTGGCGCCCGGATACTCGGCCACGATCCGGTCGCGGGCACGGCGGACTCGCTGCCCGACCTCATCGAAGCTCTCCCCGCCCGGCGCCGCGAGGCTGGTATCGCGCAGCCAGCGGCCGTGCACGTCGGGGTGACTCTTCGCCGCCTCCGGAAACGTCAGCCCCTCCCACTCACCGAAGTCGGTCTCGGTGAGGTTCTCGTCGATCACGACGCTCAGGCCGAGCGCATCCGCTGCCGCCGTCGCGGTCGCGTGCGCTCGATGCAGCGGAGAGGAGATCACCGCCGCGATACCACCTTTTTGGGCCAGATACCGCGCGGCGTCGGCAGCCTGGCTGCGACCGACCTCGGTCAGTTCGGGGTTGCCGCGACCCGAGTAGCGCCGCTGCACCGACAACTCGGTCTGGCCGTGACGCAACAGCAGTAGCCGGGTCGGTCCGCCACGATTGCCGGTCCAGTCCGCGGGCGCAACAGCGACCGCGTCCGGCGGCGGATCGCCAGCCGTACCAGCAGTGTCCAGCCCAGCAGAGTCCAGCCCAGCAGTGTCCGGCCCAGCGGAGTCCAGCCCAGCAGAGTCCGACCCAGCAGCATCCAACCCAGCGGCGTCCATCGCCTCGTTGGCCAGGCGATCCGCGTGAGCGTTACGTTCCCGCGGAATCCAGCCGAACGTGACACCGTCGAATGTCGACGCCAGTGCTCGGGCCTGCTGATGCAGTTCGGCCAATCCAGGGTGCTTGACCTTCCAACGCCCGCTCATCTGTTCCACGACGAGCTTCGAATCCATCGACACTGCAACCTCATTCGCACCAAGTCGACGCGCCTCTTCGAGCCCGGCAATCAGACCCCGGTACTCGGCGACGTTGTTGGTGGTCTGCCCGATGAAGTGTTTGTGTTCGGCCAGCACGGTGGTGCGGTCGGCCGAGAACACCACGCATCCGAATCCGGCCGGGCCGGGGTTTCCCCGGGATCCCCCGTCGGCTTCGACGACGACTTTCACGAGCCGGGCCCGCGGACCCGCAGCAGGATCGCTCCACATTCCGAGCACCGCAGCACCTCATCATCGGCAGCGGCAGTGATGCGAGCCAACTCGCCCCGGTCGAGTTCGATCCGACAGGCTCCGCAACGACCGCCCACCAGCCTGCCGGCACCGAAACCCGTCGTCGCAGCCTGCCGCTCGTAGAGCTTCACCAGATCAGCGTCTAGGCCCGACACCAACTCGGATCGGCGCGCGGCTCGCTCGGTTCGGGTGCCCTCCATCTCGGCGAGTACCCGGGCTCGGGCTTCCTCCGCGAGGAGGAGATCAGCACGCAGGCCCTCCACCGCGGCCTGCTCGCCGACGCGTTCGGCCGCCAGTTGCTCCCGGCGTTCCATCACCTCCAGCAGGGAATCCTCCAGACTTCCCTGTCGGCGCTCCAAGGTGTCCAACTCGTGCTGCAGTTCCTCGAGTTGTTTGGGATTGACCGACCCGGAGTCCAATAGACCGCGGTCGCGGTCCTCGCGCTTGCGCACGGCGTCAACCTCGGACTCCAACCGGGCGACTTCGGCGTCGAGGTCCTCTATCGCGATGTCGAGAGCGGCCAGCCGGTCAGCAGCGGCGCGTTCACCCGATCGCACCTCGTCGAAATGCTGCTGCTCGGGAAGGTTCCCGGCCCGGTGCGCCAGTCGCGACAGTTCGGCATCAAGTTCGGTCAGCTCCAATAACGTAATTTGCTGTGCTACTTCAGCTTTCATTCTCACCTTCCGGGAATTCAATATTCCAGGGATCAGTGCGTAGTGGACACACCGTTACCGGGAGTGCCGCACCGAACCGTGCGCGCACCACATCAGCGGCCTGCGAACACCACGGGTATTCGCTGGCCCAATGGGCGACATCAACGAGCCCGACGGAACTTGTCCGGCGGTGTTCGTCGGCGGGGTGGTGGCGCAGATCGGCGGTGACATAAGCCTGCACGCCGGCTACCGCAACCGCGGCCAGAAGCGAATCTCCCGCCCCGCCACATACCGCGACCCGCGAAACCATTGCGTCCGGATCGCCGGCACCCCGCACACCCCAGGTGGTCGCCGGCAGAGCCGACCGCACCGACGCCACAAAATCCGCGAATCGCTGCGGTCGCGACACCTGGCCGATCCGGCCGGTGCCCACACCCGCGGGCAGTGGCGCCAGGCCCAGGACGTCGAAGGCCGGTTGCTGGTAGGGGTGTGCCGCACGCATGGCCGCTAGCACGCGATCCCGGATGGCGGCCGGGGCGATGACCTCCACCCGGTCCTCCGACAGGCGTTGCAGCGATCCCACGGTTCCGATCGCCGGGGTTGCGCCCACTGCGGGCAGGAACTGTCCACTGCCGGCGACGGTCCAACTGCACTGCGAGTAGTCGCCGATCTGGCCCGCGCCTGCGGCGAAGACCGCCGAACGCACCGCGTCGGCATGCGGCCCCGGCACGAAGATCACCCACTTGTCCAGGGCCGGGCCGGGGAAGACCGGTTCGAGCACCGACTCAATGGTCAAACCCAGCGCCTCGGCCAATGCGTCGGAGACACCCGGATTGGCGGCGTCGGCATTGGTGTGTGCCGTGAACAACGCGGACCCGGCGCGAATGAGGCGGTGGATCAACGCCCCCTTGGCGCTACCGGCGGCCACCGTGTCCACCCCGCGCAACAGCAGTGGGTGATGAGCCAGCAAGAGTCCTCGCGGTCCCACGGTGTCCACCACCGCGGCGGTCGCATCAACCGCCACGGTCACTGTGTCAACGGTGTCATTCGGGTCGCCGCAGACCAGGCCGACGGAGTCCCAATCATGTGCCAGGCCGGGCGGATAGGCCTCGTCGAGCACCGCAATGACGTCGGCCAGGCGGACGCTCATCGAGGCGCCTCGGCGAGTGCTTCGATCAGCACCGGCCACTCTTCTCTTACCGTTGCACGTAGGTAATCGTTTCCCATACCGACGAAGGTGTCGCAGCGACGTACGGCAATTCCCTTGGTGTGCAGATGCTTTCGCATCAGCGTTGCATCCGGCACGGCGAATGCGATGAAGGGAGCACTGCCGTCGATCACGTCCAGACCCAAACCCGTGAGCCCGGCAGCCATCTCGTCGCGCAGCACCGCCAGGCGCCGGGCGTCCGCCTCAGCCGCCGCGATTGCGGCAGGTTCGCAACAGACCGCGATCGCCTCCAGTTGCAGAGTGCCCAGCGGCCAGTGCGGCCGGGTGGCCGACAACCGAGCCAGCACCTCGGGGGCGCCCAGTGCGTAGCCGACCCGCAGTCCGGCCAGCGCCCAGGTCTTGGTCAAGCTGCGTAACACGAGTACATCGGGTAGCACGAGTACATCGGGTGCTCGGGCCGACGCCAACGATTCCGCTTCGCCCGGCACCGCGTCGGCAAAAGCCTCGTCGACGACCACGATCCGGCCGGACCGGCGCAGCGCCAGCACCGACTCTCGGGAGTGCAGCACCCCGGTCGGGTTGGTCGGATTACCGATCACCACAAGATCGGCGTCCGCGGGCAGCCCGGGCAGTCCGGCGCCGTCGAGTGCAAACGGCGGCGGGAGCACCACCTGGCGCAGCGCCACGCCGGCCGCCGTCAGGATTGCCTCGGGTTCGGTGAACGACGGGGCGATCAGCGCGGCCAGTCGGGGCCGCAGCGCCGGCAGCAGGGCGAATCCCTCGGTTCCGCCGTTGAGCAGCAGCACATGATCCGCCGGCACCCCGTGGCGGTGGGCGACGGCCTGCACCGCGGCCTGCTGGTCGGCGGCGGCGGGATAGCGCGCGAGGTCGGTCAATCGCGCCGCAAGACGTTCCACCAGCCAGGCGGGGGGCTGCGGGTGTCGGACGTTGACGGC
>CAIWCQ010000358.1 GCA_903911165.1 uncultured Actinomycetes bacterium
ACATTGAAGTACACACCAAAATTTCCGACAGGAGGATTCCAATGCATAGACACATGTCGGGAGTGGACGAATCTATTTGTCCAGTACTACAACTTCGAACATCGGCATAAAGGAATAACGTATGTCACTCCCGCTCAGCAACATGAGGGCCTGGATGTCGAAATCCTGAACGGCAGAACTGAGTTCTACGCCGCAGCAACTTCGTCGCGCCCCAGGACGCCGGGGATGAGGCGGTAGCCGTCGCGCAAAAAATCGGCGATGATCGCGTCGACCGAGGTATCGGGCAGCGGCGCAGCGCCGGTTCGGATCACTGTTTACATTGAGATTCGCCCTATTTTTTTGTTCTTGCTGTCGTCCATCGGTCGGTGCGAAACGGCGCGGCGGGGAGCCCGGCAGCGTTGCACAGGTTGACATCTGGATTATCAGCCCAGCCATACCGAACCGCAACCGGCCTTGGCACTTTCGGGCTGGAGACGACGACGGTTTGGCCGGCGATGACCGCGTCCGCCCAGACGAACACGCGGTCGGCTCCAGCGATGGCGAATCCGGCAAGCGGACGGCCTCCGCTTGCCGCCAAACTGCCCTGTGCGTTCCGAAAGTGTACCGTGACCGCCCCGTTCTGGATCGATCGCGAGCGATATAACGGTCCCGAGAAAACGACCCGCCGATCACGGTACGCCACGCTCAGGGCCGCCAGCGCGAGGCGTCGCCCCACCTCCTGCTTATTCTTCGGATGGATATCCGCTGCATCGCCGATATCGATCGCGACCGCCATACCGGTGGCGGGGAGCGAAAGGACTTCCGTCTGCGCCTCCCGCAACTCGGCCCAGTCGCTCTCACCGGGTTGCGCGGCGCGCGGCTGAAAGTTGGCGAGTTGGACGAAGAGAAACGGGAAGTCCCCCTGGCTCCAGACGCGCCGCCAGCCCCGGATCAGAGCAGGAAATAGCTTGCGGTACTGACGGGCGCGCCCAACATTGGATTCGCCCTGGTACCAGATCACGCCGCGGATTCCGACCGATGTCAACGGTGCCACCATGGCGTTGTAGAGCCCGCCCGTGCTCCAAGCCGTCCACTCGTCTGGCGGTGGCGGAGGCATGGGAGGTACAGCGGCGGCCTCACGGCGGAATTCGATCCGGAAACGCCACTCTCCTGCCAGCGCGATCGACTGGCGCGGGTCTGCCGCGACACGGAGCTGCATGTCGTCGGACTGACCGGTGAAGCCGCCGGCTGCGATCTGGTTGAAAATGCGCACCGCGACGGTGGAGGAGCCGCCCCGCACCAGCCGTGCCGGAATCCGGTATTCCCGCGCTGCCGTGTGAACCGGCATGTCTCCCGAGGTCCCACCGACATGGACGCCATCGAAGTAGACCGTGTCGTGATCGGCGATCGTGCCCAGATGCAGCGCCAACTCCTGTCCCTCCCATGAGGAGGGTATCGCCACGTTACGCCGGAACCAGACCACGCCGTCGATCGGGAGCGCAGGATCGTTGGTTTCCCAGGCACCGGGCTGACGCATGATGCGCCAGTCGTTCAGGGAGGTATCGGGGGCCGCCCAACCGTCGGAAAATCCCCGGTTGCCGGGATCTTTCAGCAGGACGTCGAGATACCAGGTGTTCATCGTTCTCTCATAGTCGCGCTGGCCGACCCGAGCCGCGGCGCCTGCGGCAGGCGCCTTCTCCGCCAGATCCGTCAGATCCCGGTCAGCCTTCAGCCACTCCGCCGCAGTCCACGACTCGGCGGGAGTGCCGCCGACATCCGATTGGATCAGGCCGATCGGGATGTTGAGCCGGCGCGCAAGCTCCCGGCCGAAGCAGTAGGCTACCGCGGAGAAACCGCCGGCCGTCGTCGGCGTGCACAGCGTCCACTGTCCCCCACAGTCGCGCTGCGGCTCTGCAGCGACATCGCGCTGGAGCGAGAACAGGCGCACCGTCGGCAGGCTCGCCGCGGCGGTCTCTTCCGTTCCGTTCCGCGCCTGGCTGAGCGGCCAGACCATATTTGACTGACCTGAGGCTACCCACACATCGCCGAAGAGGACGTTGCCAGCGACGATCCTACTTCCGGCGGCAGAAACCACGAGTTCGTGCGGCCCACCCGCGGGCATCGGATCGAGTCGAACGGCCCACCGGCCGTCGGTTTCCGCCGTCACGACATGCCGCTGACCAGCGATGCGGACGTCAACGCTCTCTCCTGGCGGGGCGTATCCCCAGACCGGCGTACGCATCCCACGCTGCAGGACCATATTGTCACCAATGAGCGATGGGAGGCGCAGATTCGTCACGAGACGGCCTCCACACGCACTAATACGGGCTTCCAGCCCCGGTTGGGGCCGGGGATCGGGACACGTTCAAAGGCGTCGCGCCGACGGACGAAGTCCTCGTAGGGCGCCGCCGCCTCGGGGTGCGCCGTGCTGCGGACGACAAAATCGCCCTCGGGGGCGTAGCAGGCGATCTGAATCTCCGGGTTGTCGGGGGTTACTTCCGCCTCAGGGATAGCGACATTGGAGGGGACCGTGGCACTCTGGTAGCGCAGATCGACGCTCCAGCGGATGGTATCGGTGGTGTTGGGAGTCGAGCAGTGTGGGGTCAGGTTGGTCATCAGGAGCGCCCCGCCACGCGGCACGGGAACCGTCACCGCCTCGCCCGATGGTAGCGGCAGGTCGTCGTCGTTGATCACCAGGAAGCCCGCGTTGCCGTCCGTGTGGTGCCGGGCCACTCCTCGTCGGTGCGCTTGGGGCAGCACCTGCAGACAGCCGTTCTCCGCCGTCGCATCGACCAGCGGAATCCAGACCGTGACGATCAGCTCGGTATCGCAGTGGGGCGAGATGTAGCCGCTGTCCTGGTGCCACGGGACGATCCCACGTCCAAGATGAGGCACTTTCGGGCGAATCCGGTAGACACTGCTGGCAACGATCTCCTCGCCGACGAGATCCTCCATTGCATCGAGCAAGCGTGGGTGGGTCAGAAGCGCGAAGATCGCCGAGCCGACATGTCCCCCACCGCCCTTGCCCTCAATCGCATGAAAGTACTCGCTCTGAAGCTCAGGATGATCTGAAAGCAGGCGGGTCAGACGGGTCTCAAACGGCTCGTCGGCATGGAGGTCGGCGATCTTGCCTTCCGAGAACAGGCGCTGCGCGGTCGTGGCGATCAGTGCACCGATCTCACCTCGGAGCGGCTCCAGCTCCTCCGTAGCGATCAGATCAGGGACCATCACGTATCCCTCGTCGAAGAACTGGCGGTACTGCGCGTCAGTCAGTTTCTTGAGGGTCATTTTATTTCCTCGATATTAGAGTTAGCTTAACGATCCGGACGTCGCCGGGGGGCACGGCTATCCGGATATTGGTCGGGAGCAATGGCGTGTCGGAATCGACGCCCCACAGGTCGGCCCGTGCTACCTTGCCACGTCCCGTGTAGCGTATCGTAATGTGTTTCTCGGCCTTCGGATCGATTCGGGGTGCCTCCCGAAAAGTCTTGGTAATGCCTTCGTTATTGACGATTGTAATGACCCAGCCATCCGGGGTTCGGTTGTAGAGGGTCTGAACCCG
>CAIWCQ010000359.1 GCA_903911165.1 uncultured Actinomycetes bacterium
CCCACGCGCGCTCGTACTGGGCGCGCTTCTTGGACAGGATCAGCCGTCCGTCCTTGTCCTCCTTCTGCAGGACAAGCGCCTCGACGTGCTCGCCGACCTCGACGACCTCGGTGGGGTCGACGTCGTTCTTGATGCTCAGCTCGCGCGAGGGGATGACACCCTCGGTCTTGTAGCCGATATCGAGCAGGACCTCGTCCCGGTCCACTTTGACGATGGTCCCCTCGACGATGTCGCCATCGTTGAAGTACTTGATGGTCTTGTCTATTGCGGCGAGGAAGTCCTCGGCCGAGCCGATGTCATTGATGGCTACCTGCGGCGAGGTGATGGTGGAACTCGACGTAGCGGTGGGGCTCGGCGTAACGGTAGGACTCGGCGTAGCGGTGGGACTCGGCGTAACGGTGGGACTGGGCATATTGTTAGGTTGCTCCGGACAGGGTCGGTCGTAGGGACATTTCGGAAGGTGCTGTACCTCGCAGTTGCGCGCACGAGAACTCGATGAGCCTACTCGACCGGGCATAACCTGGCCAAACCCGGGTGTCTCCGCAGCTATTCTGCTCTGGTGTCTCACGCCCCCGTCATCGGCAGCCTCGGGCCGCCCTACCCGACCCCGGTCCGCAAAGTCGGCGCACCGCTGGCGGCCATCATCTGCCTGGGCACCCTCGCCGGGTTAATCCTGACCCTGCTCACCGCCGCCGATCCGGGCGGCACCGCGCTGGGATTCGCGCTGACCACTGTGGCGACGGCCGGCGTTTTGGCGTGCTACCTGTGGCTGGACCGCTGGGAACCGGAGCCGCCACGGTTGCTGATCATGGCCTTTCTGTGGGGCGCGTCGGTGGCGGTGCTGATGTCGGTGGCGCTGGAGTACCTGTTTGACCATGCGATCGGCGGCGGACCGGAAGACAAGGCGAGTTTCGCGACGGTCGCCATCGGCGCACCACTGGTCGAGGAGGCGGCCAAGGGCCTGTTCCTGCTGCTGATGATGACCGGGCGGCGGCGGACCGAACTCAACACGCTGACCGACTGCCTGGTCTACTCGGGCCTGACTGCATTGGGCTTCGCCTGGCTGGAAAACATTTTCTACATCGCCAGCGGCGAGTCCCTCGGCGAATCGCTGACGATTGCCGCCCTGCGCCTGGTGATCAGCCCCTTCGCGCACCCACTCTTCACCACCATGTTCGGGATCGGGGTGTACTTCGCCCTGCACCAACGCGGGCTGATCGGCCGCATCGGCTGCTTGTTGCTGGGCTACGTCGGGGCGGTGGTCATGCACGGGCTGTGGAACGGCTCAGCATTGCTGGGGGCCAACACCTATCTCGCTGTCTATGTGCTGTGGATGATGCCGGTCTTCGCGCTGGCGATCGTCCTGGCCGTCAACAGCAGGCGCCGCGAACAGCGGATTGTCGCTAACAAACTCCCCTACATGGTGGCCACCGGAATGCTGACGCCGATTGAGGCGAGCTGGCTGGGCTCCATGCGCACCCGCAAGGCCGCGGTCCAGACCGCACTGCAGTTCGGCGGGCGCCCGGCCGGGACAGCCGTCAAGAGATTCGCCCTGCAAGTAGTCGAACTTGCCTATGTCCGGGACCGGATCGATCGGGGTTTCGGTGACGAACGGGTGTTTGCGCTGCAGCACGAGGAGGCTTACCGGGTGATGGCCGCGCGCGCGGCCGCGGGACCCGCGTTGTATCAGCTTGGCGGGTACCGGTTGCCGGTGCGTTAGGGCCGGCCGCGAGCGGAACTCAGACGATCCGCAACCCGGTCGGGATCCGGGCGGGATCGCGCCAGAAGGCGTCGTTGGTGAACCGCTTGAAAAGGTCTGGCGGCAAGAGGGTTTCGCGGGGTTCGGCTTTCACCGTGCCACGCACCGTGTGCAGACCGGGAGTGCCGGCGCGTTCGTCGAACTCGGTGACGTCATAGTCGACGTGGCCGAAGTCGTGCTCGAAGTACGGTTCGCCGACAAAGTCGTAGATCGCGCGCAGGGTGGCCGCCGGGTCGGTGGTCAGGGTCTCGTACTGCACCAGCAGCAATCGGTCACGCTGCGCGCCGTAGCAGGC
This sequence comes from uncultured Actinomycetes bacterium, assembly GCA_903911165.1. GTDB lineage: Bacteria > Actinomycetota > Actinomycetes > Mycobacteriales > Mycobacteriaceae > Mycobacterium. The sequence goes on from CAIWCQ010000359.1 coordinate 2,055, forward strand.
CTGCTTGAGCGCGTCATAGGGTCCGCCCACCATGCCGTCGGGGGCCACCACACCGTTGGCGCGGGTGTACACCGTGCCACCGGGGCTGTAGTTGAAGATCGACGACGGGCTGAAGACGTTGCGTTGCACCAGCCGCTCGATGCTGTCCAGCACCCAGGGCATCTCACGGACGCAGGCGATCACCTTGGCCTCGGGGAACAACCGCGCGATCGCCGGCATCCAGCCGCACCATCCGCGGCTGGTGTCGAAGATGACCTCAGCCGGGCTATCGGCATAAAAATTGTCGAACAACCCGTGCACGATCCGCTCGCGTTGGGTGTCGTCGATGAATACCGAGTACTCGGGGCGAGCGCTCATCTGACCGTGTAACGCACCGAACAACCCGGCCAGCGGACCGGACATCCCGGCCTGGAAGCGCGGGTTCTGCCGCAGCAGTGCCGCCAGCAGCGTCGAACCCGAACGTGGCAGGCCGGAGATGAAGTGGATCTTTGACAACTACGTGGTCCGATCTTCGGTGTGATGAGTATTCGGCTGAATTCGCTTACCTCTCAATCGGCGCTCGCCCGGCCGACCGGTCGAAAATCACCAATCGGGAAGGCACAGCGTCAACACAAGTCTAGTGCGCCGCCGCATCCCAACTGCGGCCGTAACCAACGGAAACCTCAAGTGGCACGTCTAGCGGGTAGGCGCTACCCATCTTCTCGCGCACCAACTTCTCCAAGATCTCCCGCTCCCCCGGCGCGACCTCGAACAGCAACTCGTCATGCACTTGCAGCAACATCCGGGACTCGAGTGCGGCCGCGGTGATGGCTTTGTCGACGTTGATCATGGCGACCTTGATGATGTCGGCGGCGCTGCCCTGGATCGGGGCATTCAGCGCGGCGCGTTCGGCGGCCTCCCGGAGTTGGCGGTTGCTGCTGTCTAGTTCAGGCAGATAGCGTCGGCGGCCCAACACCGTCGAGGTGAAGCCGTCTTTGCGGGCCTGCTCGACCACACCCTCCAGGTAGTCCCGCACGCCGCCGAATCGGGCGAAGTAGGAGTCCATCTGTTCCTTGGCCTCTTCAGTGGAGATCTTGAGTTGCGCGGCCAGGCCGTAGGCGCTGAGTCCGTAGGCAAGGCCGTAGGACATCGCCTTCACCCGGCGGCGCAACTCGGCCGTCACCTCGTCGATGGGCACCCCGAAGGCACGGGAGCCGACAAACGAGTGCAGATCCTCGCCGGTGCGAAACGCCTCGATGAGTCCGGAGTCTTGGGACAGGTGCGCCATGATCCGCATCTCGATCTGGCTGTAGTCGGCGGTCATCAACTCCGGATAGCCGTCGCCCACACAGAACGCGTCGCGGATCCGGCGGCCGGCTTCGGTGCGGACCGGGATGTTCTGCAGGTTCGGGTCGGTCGACGACAGCCGCCCGGTGGCGGCGATGGTCTGGTTGAACGTGGTGTGGATGCGACCGTCGGCGGCAGTCGACTTCAGCAGTCCGTCGACGGTGACCTTCAGTCGGGTGACGTCGCGATGGGCCAGCAGGTGCTCGAGGAACGGGTGTGCGGTCTTGTCGAACAAGGTCTGCAGGGCGTCGGCATCGGTGGTGTAGCCGGTCTTGGTCTTCTTGGTCTTCGGCATCTCCAGTTCGTCGAACAGGACGACCTGCAACTGTTTGGGTGAACCGAGGTTGATCTCCTTGCCGATCACCGCGTAAGCGGCCTGGGCGGCATCGCGGATCTGATCGCCGAACTCGCTCTGCAGCTCCTCAAGCTTGTCGTGATCGACGGCGATACCGCGGGATTCAAGACCAGCCAGCACCACCTGGACGGGCAGTTCCATATCACTCAGCAGTGCCGATGACTCCATCGCCGCAAGCTCAATGTCGAGTGCGTCAGCCAGATCGGTGACAGCGCGGGCCCGCAGGATCAGCGTCTGCACGGCCTGGCTGTCGACACCGTCGGTGTCATCGAGAAGTGACAGTTGTTGCTGCTCAGGTTCTTCGGCGCGCAATTCCCGTTTGAGATAGCGCACTGAAAGATCGTCCAGGCTGAAGCTGCGTTGCCCGGGGCGCACCAGATAGGCGGCCAGCGCGATATCGGAAGTCACCCCTGCCAGCGTCCAGCCGCGTCCGGCGAGGTCATGCATCGCACTCTTGGCCTCATGCAATGCTTTTGGTCTGCTCTCGTCGGCCAGCCAGACCACCAGCGCGGCTTCATCCTCGGCTGTCAGAGTCGCGGTGTCGACATAGGCGCCGTCGCCGTCGGCGGTCGCGATGGCCAGCGCGGTGGCATCACCGTCGTAGACGGCGTGCGTCCCGACCACCGCAAGACCGGATCGCGCTGTCCCGCTGGCATGTTCGGTCAGCCAGGCCGCCACCGTGCCGGGCGCCAGGGCGTCACCGCGCACCTCGAACCCATCCTCGACCTCCGGTTCGGCCGTGGCCAGGGTGTCAAATAACCGGTCGCGCAGCACCCGGAACTCGAGATCGTCGAAGAGTTGATGGATCTTGTCGCGGTCCCACGGCAGCAGACCCAAGGTGTCGGGCGTCTGCGCCAAGGGAACGTCGCGCACCAGATGGGTGAGATCTCGGTTGAGCAGCACCGTGGAGAGGTTTTCCCGCAACGAATCCCCGACCTTGCCGCGGACGGTATCGACGTTGTCCACCAGGCCCTGCAGTGAGCCGTATTCGACGATCCACTTGGCGGCGGTCTTCTCCCCCACGCCGGGAATGCCGGGCAGGTTATCGCTGGGGTCGCCACGCAGTGCGGCGAAGTCGGGGTACTGCTCGGGCGTCAACCCGTACTTCGCCACCACCGCGTCAGGGGTGTAGCGGGTCAGCGTGCTGACACCTTTGATCGGATACAGCACCGTGATATCGGAGTTGACCAGTTGCAGTGCGTCACGGTCCCCGGTGACGACCAGCACCCGGTAGCCGGACTCGTCGGCCTGGGTGGCGAGGGTGGCGATGATGTCATCGGCCTCGAAGCCGGGCTCGGATAGGGCGGTGATGCCCATCGCGGTGAGCACTTCCTTGGTGATGTCGATCTGGCCGCGGAACTCATCCGGCGTCGCACTGCGGGTGGCCTTGTACTCGGGAAAACGTTCGGAGCGGAAGGTCTGCCGGGAGACGTCGAAGGCGGCGGCGATGTGAGTGGGCGCCTCGTCGCGCATCAGGTTGATCAGCATCGCGGTGAATCCGTAAACCGCGTTGGTGGTCAGGCCGCTTTTGGTCTTGAAGTTCTCCGCGGGCAGTGCATAGAAGGCCCGGTATGCCAGCGAATTGCCATCGAGCAACATCAGTGTCGGCTTCGCGCTCACGCCCTCACTCTAGGCACGGGTTACGCTACCCGGGTGCCAGGCGCCATAGACACTCCCGCCATCGACGGTTGGTGGGCATCCGACGACGCCGGTGTCCCGCATCTGGTGGGCGCCAAGTGCCCGCAGTGCGGCACCTACGTCTTCCCGCCGCGAGCCAACAACTGCCCCAACCCGGCGTGCGCAGCCGACGAACTCGAGCCGGTGGCGCTGTCTCGGCGCGGCACGCTGTGGAGCTATACCGAGAACCACTACGCCCCGCCCGCGCCGTATCCGGCCGCTGATCCGTTCAAGCCGTTCGCGGTCGCCGCGGTGCAGTTGGACACTGAGGGCATCATCGTGCTCGGCAAGGTCGTCGAGGGAACCGGTGCCGCGGACCTGAAGGTCGGAATGGCGATGGAACTCACCACGATGCCGCTCTACGTCGGCGACGACGGAATCGAGCGCAGCGTTTACGCCTGGAGGATTGCTGAATGAGCCCGCCGGAACCCGTCTACATCCTCGGCGCGGGCATGCACCCGTGGGGCAAGTGGGGCCGCGACTTCACCGAGTACGGCGTCGTCGCCGCCCGCGCCGCCCTGCGCGACGCCGGGATGGACTGGCAACAGATCCAACTCGTCGCCGGCGCGGACACCATCCGCAACGGCTACCCCGGCTTCGTCGCCGGCGCGACCTTCGCCCAGAAACTGGGCTGGACCGGCATCCCGGTGTCGTCGAGTTACGCGGCGTGCGCGTCGGGGTCCCAAGCCCTGCAGTCGGCACGCGCACAGATCCTGGCCGGGATGTGTGATGTGGCCTTGGTCATCGGTGCCGACACCACACCGAAGGGGTTCTTCGCCCCGGTCGGCGGGGAACGCCGCGATGATCCGGACTGGCAGCGCTTCCACCTCATCGGTGCCACCAACACCGTGTACTTCGCACTGCTGGCGCGACGCCGGATGGATCTCTACGGCGCCACGACGGAGGACTTCGCCGCGGTGAAGGTGAAGAACTCCCGCCACGGCCTGTCCAACCCGAATGCGCGCTACCGCAAGGAATCGTCGGTCGAGGACGTCCAAGCCAGCCCGGTGGTCTCCGATCCGCTCCGACTGCTGGACATCTGCGCCACCTCCGACGGTGCGGCCGCACTGATCGTGGCCAGTAAGTCCTTCGCGGAGAAGCATCTCGGATCGCTGGCCGGTGTGCCGTCGGTGCGCGC
>CAIWCQ010000360.1 GCA_903911165.1 uncultured Actinomycetes bacterium
GCAACGATGACCAAGTCCACCGATGAGGGCGAGGCGATCCTGTCCTGGTTCGGCACGACCAAGGCCGTCTGAGCAAAGCCGGCCGGGCACGGGTGAGTTTGCGCAATCGGGGAGTTTGCGCAATCGGCAGTCGCAGCCCCGCCGCGGCGGGTAGTTTTCCGTCCACAGTTGCCGTGTAGTGGAGGTTGCCGGGAATGTTGCGGGGTGTTGCGGTGCTGGCGTCGGCTACGGCGTTGCTGATGTCGTCGTCGCCGGCATCAGCCGACCCCGTCCCCGCTGACCCGGTCGTCCCGGCCGACTCGGCCGTCCCGGCCGACTCGGGCGTAGTGACACCGGTCGCCGCCACCGCCGCACCGGCCGCAACCCCCCCGGTTGCCGACGGCAGGGTCGCCTCGAATCCGCCCTCGACGAGCACCCTGGAGGGCGTGACGTTGACGATCTCGGCGAAAAACGAGACCCAACAGCTGGTCCAACCCCTGACGACAGCGATCTCCACCCGCGAGTATGTCGTTGGCGGGGTGTTCACCGGATCGATCACCGGTTCGGCTGCGCCCGAGGGCATCTTCGAGGTGGGCTACCAGATCGGCTGCGGTATCGATATGAGTACCGGCGGCGGTGTGCTGTTGGGCGGCAATGTCCAGGGGGCATTGGGTGTCGATCTTGGAATCCTTCAAACCTTTCCTCCCATCTTCATCGCAGGAGGCGGCGTCGGAATCAACGGAACCCTCGGCGTGAACCTCAAGCCGGGCATCATCAACACCGTTCCGGTGACCAAGAAGGCCTACAAGGGCGCCGCGCCGGAGGTGGAGGTGAGCATGTTCCGGGTCAGGATCGACGGCTGCGTGGGCGAGTCGTTCATCCGCTCCTATGCGACGCTGGCTAACTCGGCTGCCGAGATTGAGGACATCGTGTCTTGGTTCGGCGTTACCAAGGCGGTGTGAGCATGGGGCTCTCGGCGATGCGGGCTTCGGCGGCGCTGGCCGTGATTGCGTCGTTGTCGCCCGCGGTGCCCGCCCTGGCCGATCCGGGGCCCGGTGAACCGGACATGGTGGCACCAGTCGTCGCGACCGCTCCAGCCCCGGTTGCCGATAGCAGAGTCGCCTCAAGTCCGCCCTCGACGAGCACCCTGGAGGGTGTCACGTTGACGATCTCCGCGAAGGACGAGACCCAGACGGCGGTCGCACCGCTGACGACGGCCGTCTCCACCCGCGAGTATGTCGTCGGCGGGGTGTTCACCGGGTCGATCACCGGTTCGGCTGCGCCGGAGGGCATCTTCGAGGTGGGCTACCAAATTGGCTGCGGCATCGACATGAGTACCAGCGGGGGTGTGCTCGTCGGCGGCAACGCCCAGGTGGCGTTGGGCTCCGATGCCCTGCTCGGTGGTGTGGGCGGCTTTATCCTGCCGCCTATCGGCATCGTGGGCGCTGGCATCGGAGCCAATGCGGTCGTCGGCGTCAGCCTCAAGCCGGGCATCATCAACAACGTGCCGGTGACCAAGAAGACCTACAAGGGCGCCGCGCCCGAGGCGGTGGTGAGCAACTTCCGGGTCAAGATCGACGGCTGCGTGGGCGAGTCGTTCATCCGGTCCTATGCGACGTTGGCCAACTCATCTGCCGAGGCCGAGGACATCGTGTCCTGGTTCGGCGTGACCAAGGTGGTGTGAGGATGTTCAAGCCTGCCGCAGCACTGGCTGCGATCACGGCTCTACTGATGCCGGCGCTGCCCGCCCTGGCCGATCCGGACCCCACTGGCCCGAACGTGCCCGCACCGGTTGCCGCACCGGTCGATGACGGAAGAGTGGTGTCCAACCCGGCCGCGACCCTGACCGCGACCGACGGCGCCACGCTGACGATCTCGGCCAGCGAGGAGACCCAACTGGTGGTCGCGCCCCTGACGACCGCGATCTCCACCCGCGAGTACCTCGTCGGTGGGGTGTTTCGCGGATCGGTCACCGGGTCGGCAACGCCGCCCAAGGGCATCCTCGAGGTGGGCTACCAGATCGGTTGCGGTATCGATATGGGCACCGGTCCCGGAGTCCTGCTGGCCGGCAATGCC
>CAIWCQ010000361.1 GCA_903911165.1 uncultured Actinomycetes bacterium
CAAGGGCAAGGATCTGGTCTGGGCACCGGGCGCTTTCCGGTACGTGATGATGGTGCTGCGGCATATCCCCCGACCCATTTTCCGCAAGCTGCCGATTTAGCCGGGCCGGCGTGCGCACGAGTAACTTACCGGCCTTCCTCGGCCAAATGATCACGGCAGCCGTTGCGGCCGTGGTGGTTTCGGTGGTTGCGCTGACTGCCATCGCACGCGTGGAGTGGCCGGCCTTTCCGTCGTCGAACCAGTTGCACGCATTGACGACGGTCGGGCAGGTCAGCTGCCTCGTCGGCCTGGTCGTCGCCGGTGCGCTGTGGCGCACCGGCCGCCAGTGGCTCGCCCGGATCGCCGCCGTCGTCCTGCTGGCCGCCTTCACCGTCGTAACCCTCGGCATGCCACTGGGCGCGACGAAGCTGTATCTGTTCGGTATCTCGGTCGACCAACAGTTCCGTACCGAGTACCTCACCCGCCTGGCCGACAGCGCCGAGTTGCGGGATATGACCTACGCCGGACTGCCGCCGTTCTACCCGCCGGGATGGTTCTGGATCGGTGGACGCGCGGCGGCGCTGAGTGGCACGCCGGCCTGGGAGATGTACAAGCCGTGGGCGATCATCTCCATCACGATCGCCGTGACGGTGGCCTTCGTGTTGTGGTCGGCGATGATTCGGTTCGAATACGCGTGCGCGGTCACCGTCGCCACGGCGGCGGTAACCCTGGCCTACACGTCGGCGGAGCCCTATAGCGCCATCATCACGGTGTTGATCCCACCGGTGCTCGTGGGTGCCTGGTCGGGACTGCGGGCACCTCCGCCGGGAGGGCGGGCCGCCGTCGTGGGTGTCGGCCTCTTCCTTGGCTTCACCGCCACCTTCTACACCCTGTTGCTGGGCTACACCGCCTTCGCCGTCACGGTGATGGCGGTGTTGGCCGCCATTACCCGGCGCGGGATCGCTCCGCTACTGCGGCTGGCGGTGATCGCGGTGATCGCGGTCGCGATCGCGGCGATCACCTGGTTGCCGTTTCTGCTGCGAGCCGTCCGCGGCCCCCTCGGCGACACCGGAACAGCCCAGCACTATCTGCCCGGCGACGGCGCGGTGCTGACGTTCCCGATGCTGGAGTTCTCGCTGCTGGGCGCGTTGTGCATGCTGGGCACCGTCTGGCTGGCCTGGCGGGGATGGAGTTCCGGCGGGCAGGAGCGAAGCGACCCGGGAATCGGATCCATTCGCGCCGGCGCGCTCGGGATCGGTGTTCTGGCGGTCTATTCGTGGTCGGTGCTATCGATGCTGACCACGCTGCTGGGCACCACTCTGCTGTCGTTTCGGCTGCAACCTACTTTGATCGTACTGCTTTCGGCTGCAGGGGTTTTCGGCTTCATCGAACTCGCGCTCGCAGCGGCAGCCCGCTGGAGCCGACGGGCAATTCCGGTGGCGGTCGCAATCGGTCTGATCGGCGCCGTGGGCTTCAGCCAAAACATCCCGAACGTGTTGCGGCCCGACCTCGCCGTCGCCTACACCGACACCGACGGCAACGGCCAACGCGGCGACCGCAGGCCACCCGGCGCCGAGAAGCACTACCCGCGGATAGACGAGATCATCCTCGCCGCCACCGGTAGGCCCCGCGACGAGACCGTGGTGATGACCGCCGACTACAGCTTCCTGTCCTACTACCCGTACTACGGCTTTCAAGGTTTGACGTCGCACTACGCCAACCCGCTCGCCCAGTTCGATGAGCGCGCCGCCGCGATCGAGTCGTGGAGCACCTTGGACAGCGCCGCGGAGTTCACCGCGGCCCTCGATGCGATGCCGTGGGATCCACCGACGGTCTTCCTGATGCGACGCGGGGGTGCGGCCGGCTCGTCAAACACCTACACCCTGCG
>CAIWCQ010000362.1 GCA_903911165.1 uncultured Actinomycetes bacterium
GCGGTCGGGCTCATCATGGTGTAGGCGGCCGCGGCGGCCGCGCCGGCGGCCATCGCCGCGAAGAGAACGCGTCCGCGGGCGGCGCTGGTTGGCTGGCGACGATGCTGCGGGGTGCGCGGCAGGATGTCGGTGTCCTCGGTGCTGGAGAACATCGGACGCTCATCCGCATCCGAGTCCGCGACCTGCACCGTTGCCGGTTCGAGCGGGGAAATCGATTTAAGCTGCGTCAAAACCAAATCCTTGCGTCGTGACCAAAGCGTTATCTAGATCCGTCGACGGTAACCAAAATGAGACCAAAACGGCAACCCGTGCTCGATTTAGGCCCGGATTTGTGACTTGTATCACCTCCGGACTGTGCGGGGTGGGCGACTCCGACCCGATCGACGGCGGTGGTTACAGTTCCCACGGAACGACTCCGGCGCACACCAACAGACGGCGCACATCAACAGACGAGGCAGCCCATGGACCTTTTCGAGTACCAGGCGAAGGAATTGTTCGCCAAACACCAGGTTCCGACGACTCCCGGACGAGTGACGACCACTGCCGCGGACGCCAAGGTCATCGCTACTGAGATCGGCCGGCCGGTGATGGTGAAGGCTCAGGTGAAGGCCGGTGGGCGCGGTAAGGCCGGTGGGGTGAAGTACGCGGCCACACCCGAGGAGGCCTTCACCTACGCCTCGAACATCCTGGGCCTGGACATCAAGGGCCACATCGTCAAGAAGCTGTTGGTGGCCGAAGCCAGCGACATCGCCGAGGAGTACTACATCTCCTTCCTGCTCGACCGTGCCAACCGCACCTACCTGGCGATGTGCTCCGTCGAGGGCGGAATGGAAATCGAAGAGGTGGCCGCCACCAAGCCCGAACGGCTCGCCAAGGTTCCGGTCGATGCGGTCACCGGCGTCGACCTGGCATTCGCCCGATCCATCGCCGAGCAGGGCCACCTGCCCGCCGAGGTGCTCGACGCCGCGGCGGTGACCATCGCCACGTTGTGGGAGGTCTTCGTCAAAGAGGACGCCACCCTGGTTGAGGTGAACCCACTGGTTCGCACCCCCGACGATCAAATCCTGGCGCTGGACGGCAAGGTCACCCTCGATGGCAATGCCGACTTCCGGCATCCCGATCACGCGCAGTTCGAAGACCGGGACTCGACCGACCCGCTGGAACTCAAGGCCAAGCAGCACGACCTGAACTACGTCAAACTCGACGGCGCGGTCGGCGTCATCGGAAATGGCGCCGGTCTGGTGATGTCGACGCTGGACGTGGTGGCCTACGCCGGTGAGCGTCATGGTGGCGTGAAGCCGGCGAACTTCCTCGACATCGGCGGCGGAGCCTCGGCGGAGGTGATGGCCGCCGGCCTCGACGTCATCCTCGGAGACGAACAGGTAAAGAGTGTGTTCGTCAACGTATTCGGAGGAATCACCGCCTGCGACGCAGTGGCCAACGGCATCGTGAAAGCCCTTGAGACCCTCGGCTCGGCGGCCAACAAACCGTTGGTGGTCCGACTGGACGGCAACAACGTCGAGGAGGGCCGTCGCATCCTGGCTGCGGCCAATCACCCCCTGGTCACCGTCGCCGACACCATGGACTCCGGTGCTGACAAGGCTGCCGAACTTGCTGCCGCCGCCGGAAAGGACGCTTAGTCATGTCGATCTTCCTGAACAAGGATTCCAAGGTCATCGTCCAAGGCATCACCGGCGGCGAGGGCACCAAACACACCGCCCTGATGCTCAAGGCCGGCACTAGGGTGGTCGGTGGCGTCAACGCACGCAAGGCGGGAACTTCGGTGTCGCACAAGGACTCCGAAGGAAAAGACGTCGAGTTGCCAGTCTTCGGTTCGGTCGCCGAAGCGATGGCGAAGACCGGCGCCGACACCTCGATCGCGTTCGTGCCGCCGCAGTTCGCCAAGGACGCCATCATCGAGGCCATCGACGCCGGAATCGGTCTCCTGGTGGTCATCACCGAGGGAATCCCGGTGCAGGACAGCGCCTACGCGTGGGCGTACAACGTCGGTAAGGGAAACAAGACGCGGATCATCGGCCCCAACTGCCCGGGCATCATCACTCCCGGAGAGGCATTGGTTGGCATCACCCCGGCCACCATCACCGGCAAGGGCCCCATCGGTCTGGTCTCCAAATCCGGGACGCTGACCTATCAGATGATGTACGAGTTGCGCGACCTCGGTTTCTCCACAGCGATCGGTATCGGCGGTGATCCGGTGATCGGCACCACCCACATCGACGCCATCGCTGCCTTCGAGAAAGACCCGGAGACCAAGCTGATCGTGATGATCGGCGAGATCGGCGGGGACGCCGAGGAACGGGCGGCCGACTACATCAAGGCCAATGTCAGGAAGCCAGTCGTCGGCTACGTGGCGGGCTTCACCGCACCGGAGGGCAAGACCATGGGCCACGCCGGCGCCATCGTGTCGGGTTCGTCGGGCACTGCCGCCGCCAAACAGGAGGCGCTCGAAGCGGCCGGTGTCAAGGTTGGCAAGACGCCCTCGGCCACAGCGGATTTGGCCCGGGAAATCCTGAAGGGGCTGTGAAGCCAGCGGTGAATCGAACCCACCGGTGAATCCGCGCACGCCGGTACTCGTCGGCGTCGGTCAATTCACTGAGCGGATCGACGATCCGGCGTACCGGGGCATGTCCTCGGTGGAACTGGCGACGGCGGCGGCGCGGGCCGCACTGGCCGACACCGGTGCTGCTCCGGCGGCGGTCGCCGGTGCCGTCGACACCGTCGTGGGCCTGCGGCAGTTCGAGATCTCCGGCCGGGGCATGGCA
>CAIWCQ010000363.1 GCA_903911165.1 uncultured Actinomycetes bacterium
CCGGTGGGCGCCTGCAGCGCGATATCCAGGCATTCCATCAGCACCTCATGAGGCACCGGCTTATCGAAATCGAGGCGCTTGCGCACCGAACGGGTGGTGTTCAGGACTTCATCGGCGGTCAGGTTCAGCTTCATGGGGCGAGACTACCCAGGATCACCGGAAGTCCCGGGATCGGGAGCCGACAGCCAGGGTAATCGGCCGCATCCGTTCGGCCAGCACAGTTACCGCGCCACTGGCGTTCTGCACCTGGCCACGGATCAACAGCGCCGACGCACCCTGAGCCACCCTGCGGTAACGCGCCCACAGGCCCGGCGTGCACAACACGTTGACCATGCCGGTCTCGTCCTCGATATTCACGAACGTCACCCCCCTTGCCGTAGCCGGCCGCTGTCGGTGAGTCACCGCACCGGCGATGAGCACCCGACTGCCGTCGGGAACCATCAATAGGCCCTGAGCGAGTGTGACCCCCAGCGCGTCAAGATCGGCGCGTAGGAACTGGGTCGGATAGCTGTCCGGGGAGACACCGGTGGCCCAGACATCGGCGGCGGCCAGTTCCACGTCGCTCATTCCGGGCAGGGTCGGGACCGTCAGCGGCGACCCGGGCAACCGGTCGGGACGTTCGGCGGCGGCGGCACCGGCTGACCACAGCGCTTCCCTGCGAGTGACGTCGAAGCATCCGAATGCGCCGGCGGTGGCCAGCGACTCGGTTTGGGGAACTGAAAGCTGCACCCGCCCAGTCAGATCCAGCAGGGACGAGTACGGATCTGCCGTCTGGCGTTCGTCGACGATGCGCTGGGCCAGATCGGGACCGATAGTGCGGACGGCACCAAGTCCGAGACGGACCTCCAGGCCGCGGTTCTCACACGTGGCGTGGACGAGGCTGGCATTGACACACGGACCGTGCACGACGACACCGTGCCGGCGGGCATCGGCCACCAGCGACTGCGGTGAGTAGAAGCCCATCGGTTGGGCCCGCAGCAGTGCCGCACAGAACGCCGCCGGGTGATACAGCTTGAACCAGGACGAGTAGTACACCAGCGAGGCGAAAGACAGTGAATGGCTTTCCGGGAATCCGAAATTGGCGAAAGCCGCCAGCTTCTCGTAGATCCGGTCGGCGACGTCACCGGTGATGCGGTGGCGCAGCGCCATTCCGGTGTAGAAACGCTCGCGTAGCCGGTGCATCTTCTCGGTGGAGCGCTTGGAACCCATGGCCCGGCGAAGTTCGTCTGCCTCCGCGGGTGAGAATCCCGCGCAGTCCACCGCTAACTGCATGAGCTGTTCCTGGAAGAGCGGCACGCCTAATGTCTTTCGCAGCGCAGGTTCCATTGATGGGTGGTCGTAGGTGACCGGCTCAACACCATTGCGTCGCTTGATGTAGGGATGCACCGAACCGCCCTGGATCGGCCCGGGGCGGATCAACGCCACCTCCACCACCAGGTCGTAAAACACCCGTGGTTTCAGCCGGGGCAGGGTGGCCATCTGGGCGCGGGACTCCACCTGGAACACCCCGATAGAATCGGCGCGCTGCAGCATCTCGTAGACACGCTCGTCGGACAGGTCGAGACGAGCTAGATCCACCTCGATGCCCTTGTGTTCGGCAACCAGGTCGATGGCGTAGTGCAACGCGGAGAGCATGCCCAGACCAAGCAGATCGAACTTCACCAAACCGATTGCCGCGCAGTCGTCTTTGTCCCACTGCAGGACGCTGCGGCCTGCCATCCGGGCCCACTCGACCGGACACACGTCGGCGATCGGACGATCGCAGATCACCATGCCGCCGGAGTGAATGCCCATGTGCCGGGGAAGGTCTTGGATCTGGGCCGCCAGGTCGAGCACCGTTTCAGGGGCGTCCTCGGCGCATTTACTCCAGGCGTCCTGCTGACCCTGGGAGAAGCCCAGTGCCCGGGCCATATCCCGGATCGCGCTACGCCGGCGGTAGGTGATCACGTTGGCGACCTGGGCGGCATAGTCACGGCCATAGCGGGTGTAGACGTACTGGATGACCTGTTCACGCAGATCGGACTCGATATCGATGTCGATATCGGGCGGCCCGTCGCGGGCCGGCGACAGAAACCGTTCGAAGAGCAGGCCGTTGGCGACCGGGTCGACGGCGGTGACGCCGAGGGCATAACAGACCGCCGAGTTGGCCGCCGATCCACGGCCCTGACACAGGATGTTGCTACGGCGGCAGAACTGGGTGATGTCATGCACCACCAGGAAGTAGCCCGGAAAGTTCAACGCCGAGATGACCTCGAGTTCCCGTTCGATCTGCGCGTAAGCCGTCGGCGCACTCTGCCGCGGCCCGTACCGATCGGCCGCTCCGACCATGACCAACTCGCGCAGCCAGCTGTCTTCGGTGTGACCGTCGGGGGTTTCGAAGGGCGGGAGTTTCGGGGCGATCAGCGCCAGTTCGAACGAACACTGTTCGCCGAGATCGGCTGCTGCCGTGACGATTTCAGGGCACTGATTGAATATTCGTGCCATCTCATTCCCGGAGCGCAGGTGCGCACCACCCCGGGGCGTCAGCCAGCCGGCCGCATCGTCGAGGGACTGCCTCGCCCGGACGGCCGCCATGGCCATCGCCAGGCGGCCACGAGAGGGCTCGGCGAAGTGCGCCGCCGTGGTGGCGACCACACCCACACCGAAGCGAGTCGCAAGTCCGGCGAGCGCGGCATTGCGTTCATCGTCGAGCGGGTCACCGTGGTGGGTCAGTTCGATACTTACCCGGTCGGCGCCGAAACGGTCCGCCAGATCAGCCAGCGCTGCGGCGGCAGCATCTGGACCACCGGTCGACAATGCCTGCCGCACATGGCCTTTGCGGCATCCGGTGAGAATGTGCCAGTGCCCGCCGGCGGCTTCGGTGAGAGCGTCGTAGTCATAGCGGGGCTTGCCCTTCTCACCGCCGACCAGGTGCGCGGCAGCCAGTTGACGAGACAGTCTCCGGTAGCCCTCTGGCCCGCGGGCCAGGACCAGCAGGTGGGTCTCGCCCAGTGACAACTCCGCGCCGAAGACGGTCCGCATACCGAGTTCACGAGCCGCCTCGGCGAAGCGCACCACGCCGTACAGTCCGTCGTGGTCGGTGAGCGCAATCGCGCGCAGGCCAAGCCGTGCGGCCTCGGCGACCAGTTCCTCCGGCGTGCTGGCACCGTCGAGGAAGCTGAACGCCGAATGGGCGTGCAGTTCGGCGTAGGGCACCGCCGAGCGAGGGCGCTCGGCCAAGGGCGGTGGCTGGTACGCCGCGCGCTTGCGGGACCAGGCCGGGGCGTCGCTGCCGTCGGGCGGCCGCAGCTCGCCGTTGAGCACCCGCGCCATCTCGGCCCAGTTCGGCGGCCCGTCGTTCCATCCCATTCGAACAGTTTATCGAACATATGTTCGGTATATGAATGAACGCCGCTACCTCTACGCTGATCTGGTGACTTCAGACCCTCAGACCCATCCTGCCGAACCGCATGTCGGTGCGATCGGCACTAAGTTGAACTGGTTGCGGGCCGGGGTGCTCGGCGCCAATGACGGCATCGTCTCGGTGGCGGGCATCGTGGTCGGCGTCGCCGCCGCCACCGTCGAACGAAGTCCGATCATCACCGCCGGCGTCGCCGGCCTGGTCGCCGGCGCCCTATCGATGGCACTCGGCGAGTACGTCTCGGTCAGTACCCAGCGCGACACCGAACGCGCACTGCTGGACAAGGAACGCCGGGAACTCATCGAAGAGCCGGAAGCCGAACTCGAGGAACTCGTCGGTATGTACCGGGCCAAAGGGCTCTCGCCGGAGACCGCCCGCACGGTGGCCGTCGAACTGACCGCTCACGACGCATTCGCCGCGCACATCGACATCGAACTGGGAATCGACCCCGACGAACTCACCAATCCCTGGCATGCGGCGATCTCGTCGGCGATCGCTTTCACCGTCGGGGCTCTACTGCCGCTGCTGGCCATCCTGCTGCCGCCGCCGTCGGCGCGCATCCCGGTCACCTTTATCGCCGTTCTGATCGCCCTGGGTATCACCGGCTGGGCCAGCGCACGCCTCGGTGGTGCCGACCCGATTCGCGCAACACAACGGGTGGTGATCGGTGGGGCGATTGCCATGGCGGTCACCTACGCCATCGGCCGCCTCGTCGGCGGGGTCGTCTAGCTACCGGGGTTTGTTCGGCCGGATTTAGGTGAACTGCACCGGCACCGTCACGGTCGGGGATTTGGACGGCCTCTCATCGGTCAGGACGGCCACGCCGGTCGGGTCCTGATCGTTCAGATCCAGCTCGTAGATCGCGGGGTTCTCGTGCACGCGGTAGTAGTACTTCAGGTTCTTCGTATCGGCGACGCTGGTCCAGAGCGTGTATTCCGTCGACTCAACACCGGTGTCCGTCACGTTGCGCAGAATTCCGCGCGGTAGATCGAAGTTGTTCATCACGTGCCACGCCGTCCACACCGCTTCGGCGCCGGTCTTATCGGCGTATGAGTCGCGCGCGTAGAGGCTGGCGCGAATGAATCGATCAGGTGAGTTGCTGCCTCCCGGCATACCTACGTACCCATTGCCCATCGTGATCTTGTAATTCTGAGAACCACCGGCTGTGATCGGGCCGGCCGGGTTGTAGGGAGAGAGCGACTTGAAGTGCTCCCAATTATCCAAGTGAAACTCAAAACGTGGCAGGTTAGTCACGCAGCCTCCTGGTGACTCGATAATCGTCGGCGGCTGGTTCGGGGCGTGCCATTCACAGATGAGCGTCTTCCCGCTGGGATCGCCGACGCGCAGGTGGATCGGCAGCTGGCCTTTGGTTGTGGGCGTGAACGGGAAATCGGTATCGACGACGACAACGTCGCCGGAAAGTAGAGCCGCCTCGGCTTCGTCGGATGTCGCGCAATTGCCCAGGAGATAGAGCACAACCTGCCAGCTGGCGATTGCTTTGTCGCGATTGTCGTCCGACGCCGGAGAGAACTCGGTGAAGCCGGGGAGGTTGAAAACTCCTGCCACCAGACCCTTCTCGTTCATCCCGTCCGAGCCCAGCGAGTGCGTCCCGCCTGCGATCAGCACGTTGCCGCCGAAGGCGTACTTGTTGGCCCACTGCATCCCGTCGGAGCCCGAGCTGGTGTCGCCGACGAAGGCCTGCCCGCGGGGGAAGTAGCCGATGCACTCCGGCAGCGGCGTGTCGAACTCCATGGTCCTTGCGTAGACGACATCGCCGTTGTCGGCCGTCAGTCGAATCCCGGTGCACATGTGGCTTCTCCTTGTTGGTTGTTCCAGTCCCGCGTCAATCGGTGTAGTGGGCGACGCCGTCGTCAAGCACGACCCTGGCGTTGGATCCATCGGGACCGCTGGCCTCGGTGCGATAGACCGCACGACCGGACCCGGTGCGCCAGATCGATGTCGTCAGCGTCTCACCGGGAAACACCGGAGCGGAGAACCGGGCCGCCACCGCGGTCAGGCGCGCAGCCTGACCATCGGCCAGTTCAGCCAACAGGGCCCGGCCCGCGAAACCATAGGTGCACAACCCGTGCAGGATCGGCGTGGGGAAGCCGGCCATCTCCCGGGCGAACCAGGGGTCGCTGTGCAGTGGGTTGCGATCACCGGACAGCCGGTAGATCAGAGCCTGGTCCGCGCGGGTCGGTAGGGCGATGCGTGCATCGGGTTCGCGATCGGGGAACTCCGGGGCCGCCGCGCGCTGGCCGGGCTGGCCACCGAACCCGCCGTCGCCGCGGATCACCAGCGTGGTCAGCGTCTCGGCGATCTGTGCTCCGGTGGACGGATCGGTGCCGCGGGCGCGCAGGATGAGGATCGCGTTCTTGCCTGGACCCTTGTCCTGGATATCAGCGATCTCGGCCACCACCGACAACGACCCAGAGGCGGGAAGCGGGGCGGACAGCCGGATCTCCTGAGACCCGTGCAGCAGCATGCCCCAGTTGAATGAGCCGACCAGCGGTGCGGCAGCGAAGCCCATGCAGCAGATCACCGCAAAGGTCGGCAGCACCTGCTGAGCGACGTCGTGGCTGTTCTCGGTGGTGAATGCCAGGTCATCGGTACCGGCGCCGACACCCAGCGCGTAGAGCATCGTGTCGCGGTCGGTCCACTCGTAGACCTTGGGTTCGGTCACCGCACCGATTGCCGAGGGGTCGATTGCCATTGCCGGACTCCTGTTCGTCTAGGAGGTTCCATGGTCGCACTGGATCGAATTCCGCCCCGCCGAGGCCGAGAACAGTGCACGCTGTCGGTATGGACGTTTCCCGAAAAGTCTCCGCGGCGGTGGCGGCACCGCTGGTGATGGTCATGCTCGCCGCCTGCGGCACCAGTTCCGCACCAGAGGCGCGCGACATCACGCTGACGTTCATCCGGCACGCCGAGTCGGAGGCCAACGCGGCCGAGATTGCCTCCACCACCGTCCCGGGACCCCCGCTGACGCCGGTCGGCCAGGAGCAGGCCGTCGCGCTGGCGGACCGACTCTCCGGTGAGGGCTTCGACGGTATCTATGCCTCACAAATGGTTCGCACCCAGCAGAGCGCGGCACCGCTGTCGAAAGAACTGGGCGAGCAGGTGACCGTGCTGCCGGGCCTTAACGAGATTCCGGCCGGCTGGTTCGAGGGCATCCCGGTGGCCGATACCTCCGGCACCTTCCTGCTCGGACCCCAGGCCTGGCTCAAAGGGGACCGTAGGTTCGGCATCCCGGGTTCGGAAGACGGCGACGAGTTCAACGGCGCTTTCACCAACGCCGTTCAGAAGATCTATGAAAGCGGCGATGACAAGCCGGTCGCGTTCTCCAGCGGCCTTGCGGTCATGATGTGGACGTTGATGAACGCACGCAACGGAAAACAGAGCCTGCTGACTGATCATCCGCTACCCAATACCGGCCGAGTGGTGCTCACCGGAAACCCGACGATGGGGTGGACTCTGATGAGCTGGGATGGGATCACCAACTTCTCCCTTGACGACTGACGCGCACTTCGCGATGCCGCTGCGAGTGCGGTATGTCGAGTGCGATATGCAGGGGCGGGCGTTCAACGGCCACTACCTCACCTGGATCGATATGGCCCACACCGAGACGCTCATCTCGGTAGCCGGCAGCTTCGGTGTGTTTGCCGAGCACGGTATCGACTTCGTGGTGGCCGCCGCCGAACTGCAGTTCCGCCGGCCCGCGCGGTTCAACGACGAACTGGTGGTGAACGTCGCGATCGAGCCGCCCGGGCGGACTTCACTACGCAGCCGCTACACCTTCGAGCGCGGGACCGAGCTGATCGCCGAGGCGACCATGACACACGTGTGCGTGGATGCCGTGACCTTCGAGAAGCAGCCGTGGCCGGACTGGTTCCGGGATCAGCTGACGGCTCACTCGTAGGCACCCTGCACGTACCACCGCTGCTGCCGGTAGCACAGCAGCAGCGCGGTATCGGCCACCAGTACCTGCGCACACGCGGTCCGCTCCGCGTCCATCGGCCAGGGACCGGCCCACCAACTCAGCTCTCCCCGATAGCGCGCCGCACCGTCCAGCCGGGCCGGCGCAGCGGTGAACATCCCGCGATCGGTCACCTCGACCGGAATGCCGCCGGCATCGAGAAGTTCCACCGGCGCATCGAGAAGTACCGCCGGGGCGGGTTGCGGCAGCCGGCCCGGCCAGGGCCGGTCGGGCGGTGCCCGGGGAACCGACTCGTCGCCGAACGGAGTCAGCGTGATTCGTTCGGTGGGCACCCGGCCGCCGCTGAGCACCGGTACCTGCACAGCCTCCGGACCCAGCAGACCCTGTACCCGGACCAGCGCCCGGCGGGCCCGCATCCGGTCGTCGGCCCCGACACCACCCCATAGCGGCAGTTGCAGCGCTTCGGCGGAAACGACCTCAACAGGCTGCAGTCGCAGCATCGTCACCGGGCCGGTGGGCCCTCGAGTGCTGCCACATGACCGAGAAGTCAGCCAACCATCGAGTTGCCAGCGCACCCGGTCGGCGGTGGCGTCTTCGGTCAGCGGTTCGGCGCACCGCCATACCCGACTGTGCTCGCCGCCGCCGGCGGTGACGGCATGAATGGCCAGCCGGGTGCATCCGACGCCGGCCATCCGAAGAGTGCGGTGCAAGGCTCCGGCCAGTGCCCGCCCGGCGAACGCGGCGGCGTCAACCCGGTCGATCGGCGGGTCGCACTGCAGCACCGCGTCCAGATCCGGCGGTAACTCGCGCCCATCCGGTTCGCGGGCGGACTCGCCCCGGGTGAAACGGTGGGCCGCCACGGCATCGAGACCGAAGCGAGAGGCCACATCGCGGCGTGGCAGTGCGGCGAAATCGCCAAGAGTCCGGATTCCCAAGCGCCACAACAGATCCGCAAGCTCTTCTCGGCCGAAACCGGAGAGAGCCGGTTCCGCGTGGAGCTGCCTGATCGACAGTCCCGACAGGAATTCCGCATCCCGACCGGGCGCCACCACCTCCCCTGCCCTGGCCGCGAAGACGGCCGTCGGTAACTGATCGGCGATCCCCACCTGAGATTCGACTCCGGCGGCGGCGACGGCGTCGATCAGCCGTTCGGCCGCCGCGGATTCCGAGCCGAAGTAGCGGGCGGCGCCGCGAACCGGTAGCACCACCAGTCCCGGCCGCAGTATCTCGGCACGGGGCACCACGTCGTCCACCGCCGCCGCGACACTCTCGAAGAACCGCGCGTCCCGGGCCTCGTCGGCGGCGGCAACGTGGGTCTGCGGACAGCGCGACTGGGCCTCGCGCCGGCGCAGACCGCGCCGCACGCCGGCCAACCGCGCCGCCGCCGAACAGGCGATAACGCGATTGGCGGAGGTGACGACGACCGCCGCGGTGGACGGCAATCCCGCCGATGC
>CAIWCQ010000364.1 GCA_903911165.1 uncultured Actinomycetes bacterium
CCGTCGTCGCACTGACCCGGGATTACCTGGACAACCCCGATACCGACCGCCGGGCGCAGTGGCGCATTGAGGCAGTCGACCCTCCGAGCCGCCGCCAGGACAGCCGGGAGGACCTCACCCGCAGGCTGCGGGCCGCCCGCACCTGGATCAATGAACAGTGCTCCTTCATCCCGACTCGGGTATCCCCACCGAACGAGATCGCCGAGCCCTACCCGGTGCCCCAGCACGCCTACGGGTGGTCGGCCGCTGACGCCGCCTACGCGATGGGCGCCTACCAACTCGAGCATGATCAGGCGCTGATCATCGACGGCACCTCGCCGGCGTGCGCGTTCTGGAACCTGTGCCTGTGGAACCCGTTCCTGCACACCTACGACTACACCTACGAACGCGTCACCGGTGAACGCGTCACCATCAACGGCGCGCACATCGCCTACGAACCGGACGGATCGTGGCGGATCGTCGTCAGCGACATCGATCCGGGCCACCCCAACTGGGTGTCCACCGCAGGCCGGTCGAGCGGCTTGATCTGGTTGCGCTGGTTTTTACCCGACGAAACCCCGCAGCGGCCCGTCTGCCGGGTGGTCAAGGTCGACGAGGTTCTCAGATGACGACCGCCCGACCGGAGGCGGTGGACCTCCCCGACCTGGCCCACCCGGTTTATCCGGAGGGAGCGCAACCGATCCGTGCCGCGCTTGGGACATACGGTGCTGGGCTGGAACTGACGCCTGCGGCGCTCATGTCGACCGCTTCAGAGCGAACCGGCCTGAGTCAGTGGGGTGAACCGGCATTCCGCGAGCGCCTGGAGGTGCTGTGCGCGGCACTGCGCGACGAGGCCGGCCTATCCCCGGCCGGGGTGGCGATCGCGTTCGAACAACTGGTGGGCAGTCTGGTCAACCGCCTTCGGTTGGAGGCTTTGATCGCCGCGCATCCCGAGATCGAATCCATCGCGATCGAACGGCCCATCATCATCGCCGGCCTGCCCCGTAGCGGCACCACCCACCTGCACAATCTCATCGCCGCCGACCCCAACATCCGCTCACTGCCCTACTGGGAAAGCCTCGAGCCATTTCCGGCGCTCGACGACATCGACGAACAAGGTCGCCGGGACCGCTGCTCGGCAGGTCTGGAGCTACTCGATGCGACCATGCCGGAGTTCAAACGGATGCACGAGATGACCGTTGATCATGCCCACGAGGAGATCCAACTGCTGGCCAACGACATCTCCGGCATGTTGTTTGAAACCACCTACCAGGTGCCCAGCTTCGCCGCGCACTACAGATCACACGATCAGCTTCCCTCGTACCGCTATCTCAAGCGCTCTCTGCAGGCCCTGCAGTGGCTGCGTGGCGGTACCCGATGGGTGTTGAAGTCACCGCAACACCTCGAACAGTTCCGAGCCGTATTGGCTGCCTTTCCGGATGCGACTTTCGTTGTGACACATCGCGATCCGGTTGAAGTGACCCGCTCACTGGTAACCATGGTGGCCTATGCCTCGCGGATGGCCAATGATCACCCCGACCCTCGCGTCATCGGACGGTACTGGTTGGGCAGAGCCGAGGATCTGCTGAACGGGTGCCTGCGCGATCGCGACGTACTGCCCGCCGAGCAATCGATTGACGTACGATTCGCCGATTTCATGGCAGACGAAAACGCCACGCTCGCTGCGATCTATCGGGCGGCCGGCCAGTCGTACACCGAGGACGTGCGGGCTGCGATGGCGGAATTCAGCGCCATTCATCCGCGCGGCCGCCACGGCGGGATCAACTACGACCTCGCCGCGATCGGCATCGACCCCGAAGAAGCGGGACAGCGTTTGAGCGCCTACCGCAATCGATTTGTTGCCGCCGACCTGCCACAACAGGTCCCCGCCAGACCGGCCGGGTAATCTTTGCGGCATGAATCGGGTTCTCGCGTGCACCGCGGTGATGGTGGCCCTCGGGTGCGGTCTCACCGGCCCCGGGATAGCCACCGCCGATCCGGGGGATCCATCAATGCCCTCCCCCGCGCCCTCCGCTGAGACCTCCACTGGGCCATCCACGGGGCCGTCCACGGGGCCCTCCGCTGGGACCCCCACTGGGCCATCCCCTGGGCTATCCCCCGCGCATCTCATCCAGGACGGGACCTTCGCGGTCGGCGCAGACATCGCACCCGGC
>CAIWCQ010000365.1 GCA_903911165.1 uncultured Actinomycetes bacterium
AACGCGTCGGTACTGTTCGACGCGCCCGGTCCTCGCGCCCGGGTGCGAAACGCGGCGATCTCAGTGGCCGCGCTCGCGGTGTTCGCATTGCTGGCGTCGGTGGTGGTCGCCAAACTGATCGGCAAGGGCCAGTTGACCGCGGCCAAATGGAAACCATTCCTGACCGCCGACCTGTGGCGCACCTACGTGTTGCCGGGCATCGCGGGCACGCTGACCGCGGCCGCACTGTCCATTGCACTGGCGCTGATCCTGGGTCTGGCGCTCGGTGTGGGCCGGCTCTCCCCGACGGCCGCTATCCGGCGGCCGTGTGCGGTGATCGTCGAGTTCTTCCGGGCGGTCCCGGTACTGATCATGATGATCTTCGCGTACTTCCTCTATGCGTTCTATGACACGTTCCCGCCGAAGTACCTAGCCCTGGCCGGGGTAGTCACCGGCCTCACGCTCTACAACGGTGCCGTGATCGCTGAAATCGTCCGAGCCGGCGTGGCGGCACTGCCGCGCGGTCAGCAGGAGGCGGCCGACGCACTCGGGCTCAGCTGGAGCCAGACCATGCGGGCCGTCCTGCTTCCGCAGGCAGTCACCTCGATGCTGCCGGTACTGGTGTCGCAGCTGGTGGTGGTGCTCAAGGACACTGCGATCGGCTACCAGATCACCTTCGTAGAGATGGTCCGCCAGGGCACCGTGATCGGCTCGTCCTACAGCAACTATCTGCCGGCACTGATCGTGATCGCCGCCCTGATGATCAGCGTGAACTTCGCCCTGTCGGCAGTTGCCACCCGGTTGGAGCGACGGTTGCGCCGGTCAGGCCGCGCCCCGCGGCCGTTGGAAGCCGCAGCACTCGAGCCCGGCGACTGATTTACGCCCGCGCGGTGGTCGGGCCCGCACGGCTAGACCCGGCGGCGCTCCCGTTCGGCGGCCAGCGCATCGGTAACCACCGCAACTGCCATGCTCTGGTGATAACCCCGGCGCGCCAACATGCCCACCAGTCGGCGCATCACCTTCGCATCGTCGCCATCAGCCAACACCTCACGCCGCAACTTACGCTCGACAAGTTGTTCGGCCCGAAGACGTTCGGCGCCGGCGTCGATCCCGTCCAACGCGGCGGCGATCACCTCGGTGTCAACGCCTTTGATGCGGAGCTCGGCGGCCAAGGCGCGCTTGCCTTTTCCTGAGTATGTCTGGCGGGACCGCACCCATTGCGCGGCGAAGTCCTCATCATCGATGAGACCAACCGCGACCAGCCGACCCAGCACCGTCTCGACGACGTCATCGGGATAACCGCGTTTGGCCATCTTCGCGATGAGTTCGGCGCGACTTCGGGCCCGCGCGGTGAGCAGGCGCAAGCACAGTGCGTGCGCCTGCTCCTCGCGGGTCTCAGAAGTCGACGGGAGCGGGCAGGACGTCATCGACGGGTCCGTCGGTCACCACCGCACCGATACCGAGCTTCTCTTTGATCTTCTTCTCGATCTCGTTGCCCACATCGGGGTTCTCGATCAGGAAGGTGCGGGCATTTTCCTTGCCTTGGCCGAGCTGCTCACCTTCGTAGGTGAACCACGACCCGGACTTGCGAACAAAGCCCTGATCGACACCCATATCGATGAGCGACCCCTCGCGGCTGATGCCCTTGCCGTAGAGGATGTCGAACTCGGCCTGCTTGAACGGGGGTGCCACCTTGTTCTTGACGACCTTGCAGCGGGTGCGGTTGCCCACCGCCTCGGTGCCGTCCTTGAGGGTCTCGATCCGTCGAACGTCCAGGCGGACCGAGGCGTAGAACTTCAGTGCCTTTCCGCCGGTGGTCGTTTCTGGTGAACCGAACATCACTCCGATTTTTTCGCGAAGCTGGTTGATGAAGATCGCGGTGGTACCGGAGTTGCTCAACGCACCAGTGAGCTTGCGCAGTGCCTGACTCATCAAGCGGGCCTGCAGGCCGACGTGGCTGTCGCCCATCTCGCCCTCGATCTCGGCACGCGGTACCAGCGCGGCCACCGAGTCGATCACCAGAATGTCCAGGGCGCCGGAGCGGATCAGCATGTCGGCGATCTCGAGTGCCTGTTCACCGGTGTCGGGTTGGCTCACCAGTAGGGCATCGGTATCCACGCCCAGGTTCTTGGCGTACTCGGGGTCGAGTGCGTGCTCGGCATCGATGAACGCCGCGATGCCGCCGGCCGCTTGAGCATTGGCCACCGCGTGCAGGGCGACGGTGGTCTTGCCCGAGGACTCCGGACCATAGATCTCCACGACCCTGCCGCGGGGCAGGCCACCGATGCCCAACGCGACATCAAGGGCGATGGAGCCGGTCGGGATGACCGCAATAGGCTGGCGAACCTCGTCACCGAGGCGCATCACCGAGCCTTTACCGTGATTCTTCTCGATCTGGGCGAGCGCGAGTTCGAGGGCCTTGCCGCGGTCGAGGGATTGATTCGCCATGGATATCTCCGTTCTGTGGTGTTCGGTTGACCGATGTTGGTCAGTTGGCCGTGACGTTAGAGAGGGCCTCTGACAAAACGGGCTGACCTGGAAAGCGACGGTCGAACACCGCCCACAATAACGAACATGTGTTCGATAGCAAGCAAGGCGCGCGGCGTGTCGGTGACGGGTCCGGGGCTACCACTGGTCGCGGGGCACGTCGAAGTCGGCACACAGCGCCCACCACACGTCGCGGGGGTCGACACCGTCCTCGATGGCCTGCACAGCGGTTCGCCCGCCCAGTTGGGTCAGGACGTGGTCCACCACGACCGAGGCACCGCGAACAGTTCCGAACTGCCCGTCGACGAGTTCGCGGAATTGCGTCAGTCGCACGACCATGAACCTAACCCGGTCACTCGTCCTCGCTGAAGACGGAATCGCGCTTACGTCGTACGGCAGGGAGGATCGCGATGACCAGCGCGACTAGGGCGAGTGACAGCAACACCGCCGAGATCGGCCGCGTCACGAACACGCTCAGTTCGCCCCGGGAGATGATCAACGCGCGCCGCAGGTTCTCCTCCAACAACGGGGCGAGGACGAAGCCGAACAGCAGTGGCACGGCCTCGCATCCCCAGCGGATGAGAAAGTAGCCGAGCACACCGATGATCGCGATCAGATAAACGTCCCAGGGGTTCAGGCCGAGGGAGAAGCAACCGATCGTGGCGAAGGCGATGATCGCCGGGAACAGCACTTCGGAGGGCACCGAGATCAGCCGTACCCAGAGGCCGATGAGCGGCAGGTTCAGCAGCACCAACAGCAGGTTGCCGACCCAGAACGACGCGATCAGGCCCCAGAACAGCTCCGGCTCGTCGTTGATGACATTGGGACCGGGCGTGATCCCCTGGATGATGAACGCGCCAACGAGCAGCGCCATCACCGGGTGCGCCGGCAGGCCCAACGTGAGCAGTGGGATGAAGGAGGTCTGCGCCGCGGCGTTGTTGGCGGACTCAGGCGAGGCGACGCCCTCGATGGCGCCCCGTCCGAACTTCTCGGGGTGCTTCGAGATCCGCTTCTCCACCGAGTACGACGTGAACGCCGCCAGAATGTGCCCGCCGCCGGGCAGTACGCCGAGCGCGGAGCCAATCGCGGTGCCACGGAGCACCGGCATCCGAATTCGGCGGAAGTCGTCGCGGCTGAGCCATAGCCCCCGCACCTTCGTGCTCACCACGCTCTGGGGGTGACGGTGTTCCAGGTTGCGGATGATCTCGGCCAGGCCGAACAGGCCGACCGCGATTGAGACGAAGTCGAGGCCTTGGTAGAGCTCGCGGATTCCGAACGTGAACCGCGGAACTCCGGTGGAGAAGAGGTCCTGGCCGACGGTGCCAAGCAGCAGCCCCAGCACGATCATCGCCAGCGCTTTCGCCGTCGAGCCGCTGGCGAGCGCGATGGAAACGACCAGGCCGAGTACGACGAGGGAGAAGTAGTCGGCCGGGCCGAACTTCAGCGCCACCGAGGCCAGCGGCGGAGCGAAAAGCGCGACAATTGCGGTCGCGACGGTCCCGGCGAAGAAGGAGCCCAGCGCCGCAGTGGCGAGCGCCGGTCCGGCCCTGCCCTGGCGCGCCATCTGGTACCCGTCCAGCGCGGTGACCGCGGACGAGGACTCGCCCGGAAGGTTGATCAGGATTGCGGTAGTCGAGCCGCCGTATTGCGCGCCGTAGTAGATGCCGGCGAGCATGATCAGCGACGCAATCGGATCGAAGTTGAAGGTGATCGGGAGCAGCAGCGCGACGGTGGCAGTCGGCCCGATGCCCGGGAGCACGCCCACCATGGTGCCGAGCGTGACGCCGAGCAGACAGATCAGGATGTTGCTCGGCTGAAGGGCCGTCTCGAAACCCAGTGCAAGTCCGGAGAGATCCACAACTCAGCCCCCAAGCCAGTCGCCCACCAGCGGCAGGCGCAGCTGCAGCAACCCGACGAAGATGCCGAGACAGAGCACCGTCAGGCCGACCGAGATGGCCAGTGCCTTGAGCGGACGAACGCCGCGGCATGCCAGCGCAGCGACGAACGTGGTCACGAACAGCGACGGCGCGAGCCCGAGCCCCTCGACGGTGGCGCCGAAGAAAACGATGCCGGCGACGAGCATGCCGCCGCGCGCCCAGGGCACCGGTCCGCGCTCGTCCGCTGCCTCGCGGTCGTGCGGGCCACCACCGCGGAAAGCCTGCACGGTGATGAACGCTCCCAGGACGGTGAGGATGACACCGAGCACGACCGGCAGATAGCCGGGGCCCATCTCCCGCGTCGACCCCATTCCGTACGTCCTGCCCCCGAGGGCAAAGGCCAAGCCGAGTGCGATGAAGGTGCCCCCGGCCAGCATGTCGGGGACGCCGGCTCGGCGGCCCGCAATCCCCGACGACGCCGGGTCATCGCTCATCCGCCCGTGACCCCGGCGCCTTTGATGATCGGCGTCCACAGCTCGATCTGCTCCGTGAGCTTGACCCGGTGGGCGTCCGGGTTCACCTGGTCCTGAGCCACCGGGGTGGTGCCGAGGTCGGCCATCTTGTCGATGACGTTCGGGTTCACCAGGGCAACCTGCAGGGCCTCGGTGAGCTTCGCGACGACCTCGTCGGGGGTGTTCGCCGGCACGTAAAGCCCGTGCCAGACAGCGACCTGGACGCCCGGAAGACCCGCTTCGGCCGTGGTCGGTAGGTCCGGCAGCGCCTCGATCGGCGCCGGGGTGGTCACCGCATAGGCCTTGATCGCGCCGGACCGGATCTGCCCCGCGGTGTTGGTCGTCTGGTCGCACATGAAGTCGACCTGGCCACCGACCAGATCGGTGAGCGCCGGCCCGGTGCCGTCGTACGGGACCTCGGTCAGGTCGACGCCGATCGCCTGCTCGATCAGCAGCCCGCACAGCTGGGAGCCGCCGCCGGCGTGGGCGAGGGTGAGCGTGTCAGCGTTGCCCTTGACGTAGGTGACCAGCTCCTCCAGCGTCGTCGGTGGGAGGTCTTTGCGGGCGACGATCGTCATCGGTACATCGGTGATCAGACCGATCGTCTTGAAGTCCACGAGCGGTTGGTAGGGCAGGTCGGGGTAAAGCGCGGGCGCTGTCGACATGGCGATGTTGTGGATGAGCACCTCGTAGCCATCGGGCTTGGCGTCGGCAACCTGCCCGGCCGCGACTGTGCCCCCGGCGCCGGTGACATTCTTGACCACGATCTGCTGGCCGAGCTTGGTGCTCATGGGCTCCGCGATCAGCCGGGTGACGGTGTCGGTCGGTCCACCGGCTGAGTAAGGCACCACGAAGGTGATCTCGTGGTCCGGGTACGCCGCTGGTTCGGAGTCTCGCCCCCCGCACGCGGTGAGATTGGTGACAGCGAGGGCGGCAATCCCGACGAGGGCCCAGCGTGGCGTCATGGAAGCTCCTTCATCGGCTGCGCTTACAGTAATCGGGGAGACAGGATCGGAATGAGACCTGGGTGACACTCGTGGCCGTAGGGCAATCTTAGGTTCGCAGTGCTCGCACATGACTTCTTTGCGGAAGACGCCTCAGCGCGCACACATGGCCGAACGACATACCGCCACTGGGTCGGCCACGCGAACGATGGAATCCCCCGCTCGACGCGCCGCCTGCCGATAGCCCGGATTCGACAGCACCTCGGTGACACCGACGATCAATGTATCCGCGCTGAGCGGCCGCACCAATCGTGCACTCCCCTGTCGCACAACGCGATTCGCTAACTCCCACTGATCGCCACCACCGGGAACCACGACCGCCGGCACCCCGGCCAGCAGCGTCTTGGAAAGCATCCCGTGGCCGCCGCCGCACACCACCACATCGGCCGCGCGCAGCAGATCGTCCTGGCGGCCAAGGCCCACCACAGCCCACGGCGGCACCGCGACGTCGTCGCCGCCGGGTCGGGATGACACCAGCCGGGAGACCACCAGTCGGGACCCGGCCGGCAGAGTCTCACCCGGGATCAGATACTTCAGCGCCAGTTCGGCCAGTCCGGCGGTGCCGGTGCTGGCTGTAGAGGGCGCGACGACCACGACAGGTCCCTTTCCGGGCGGTACCTCCAGCACAGCGCTCGTCGGCTCGAAATGCAGTGGGCCTATGACGACCGCCTCAGCCGGCCAGTCCGGACGCGCCACCTCCAGGGCGGGACGGGTGGCGACGAGCCGACGTCGCGGACCGGGGTCCTCGGCGGGCAGTCCGATCTCCTGTCGGGCCTGCGTGCGCTGCCGCCCCCCGGCCCGCACCGAACGTGCGGTGAACGCCCGCAAGATCGAGTCACGAACCCGGCCCAGCACCCTGGTGCCGGGCGCCAGTCCGCTGCCGATCGGCGGCAGACCCCTCGATGGCAGATACAGCGGGTGCGGGCTGAGTTCGATCCACGGGATGCCGGCAAGTTCGGCGGCCATCCCGCCGCACACGGTGATGACATCCGAGACCACCAGATCTCGCTGCAGATCGCGCAACACGGGCAGGTTCAGCACCGCCATCCGTGCGGCCCGGTGGTGCAGTTTGGCACCGGCATCGGTGTCATCGTCGGACTCCTCGGGGTCCAGGCCCAGCAGTTCGACGGCGTCCACCCCGGCACGTCGGGCGGTATCGAGCCACTGAACACCGGTCAGCAGCACCGGGTCATCTCCGGCGGCGGCGAAGCGCAGACACAGTGCGATCGCGGGGAACGCGTGGCCCGCTTCCGGCCCGGCGACGACGGCAACCCGCATCCGGCCCACGCTGCCACAACACATCAGGGGCCACAGCACATCAGGGGCCACAGCACACCAGGGTCGCCAGGATCTAGGCTGTCGCCCATGACCGAGACCACGAACGGCAGCGCGAGCGTCGACCGGCTTCAGCCCGATAATGCCCGAACCGTCGAAAACTTCCTGACGGCCCTCCAAAATCAGGACATCGACGCCGCGGGCGCGGTTCTCGACGACAACCTCGTCTATCAGAACGTCGGGTTCCCGACCATCCGCGGCCGGGTCCGCGCCATAAAGCTGTTCCGCTCCATGGAAGGCCGGGCGGGCTTTGAGGTCAAAACCCACCGCATCGCCGTCAACGGATCAACGGTGCTGACCGAACGCACCGACGCCCTGGTGTTCGGACGGTTGCGGCTGCAGTTCTGGGTGTGCGGGGTGTTCGAGGTGACTGGCGGCCGGATCACGCTGTGGCGGGACTACTTCGACATGTTCGACTTCACCAAAGCCCTCGCGCGCGGGATGCTCGGCGCCGTCATACCGGCGTTGCGGCCGACGCTGTAACGCGAATCACCGGGCCAGGTCGAGTTCCTCGAAGGCCTGCGCCCAACCCAGTAGCCGGTCGGTGGCGTCGGTGAGCTCATGCCGATAGCGCTGCTGGAATACGCCAGCGCTCCTGCCGTCGGAATCCATCGCAGACACCAATTGTGCTGCAGCGGTG
Organism: uncultured Actinomycetes bacterium; assembly: GCA_903911165.1. GTDB lineage: Bacteria > Actinomycetota > Actinomycetes > Mycobacteriales > Mycobacteriaceae > Mycobacterium. Next base: position 7,835 of record CAIWCQ010000365.1, read on the forward strand.
ACCATCTCGTTGTATTGACGCACACCGTTGTTGATCTGGGCGGCGAACGCGTTGATCGTCGGCGCCAGATAAGCGCGGGCGTCAGGGTTCTCGACGGCCGCACGCTCCATGGACGCAACCTCCGCTGCCGTCGCAGTCATGGCCGCCGCGGACCGCCCTGCCGCATCGGTGAGTTCCCGGATTTCCTCCGGCGGCAGCATGTGGCCGCGGCCCATCACACCCAGCAGGGAGTGCAGACCGCGCTCGGACGCCCCCAGCGCCGAGATGGCCGGGCGGGCGGCTGAACCGAACGGCGGCAACCGTCGCGCGCTGACGTGACGAAGTGGCGGCAACGGTTCGCCGCGCAGCCACCGGTAGCGCAACAGCAACAACGTCGCCGGGGCAGCGGCGCCAGCGGCGATCAGTCCGGTGATCAACAATCCCCATACCGGGGTGTTCCACACCGCGAGCAGACCGGTGAGAAGTACCCAGAACGCCGAGGCGAACCCGAAGAACAGCCCCAACCGCAATGCCCAGCGCCGCTTTCGCAGGAGACGGGCCCGCGGATCCGCGGCGGCGCCGAGTTTCTGCGCGGCCACGTCGGCGTACTCGGCCGCGGCGTCGATGGCCCGCTGCAGGGCCGAGCGACGCGGGCGCGAGGCGAAGCCCGTTTGGTCTGTTCTGACCGCCATCGAGTGTTCGCCTCCTGGGAAAAGTTCCTACTGGCCGAGCGGCTGCTCAGGCTCGGGCGTGCTGATCGGAGTAGCCGGCGTGGCAGTCACGTCGCCGCCGGACGGCAGCGCCTCACCGCGCATCGAAGCCCGGATCTGCTCGAGCCTGGAGTGTCCGGCCATCTCGACGCTGGCCGATTGCACTTCCATCATCCGGCCCTGGACCGAGTTCTGCGCCAACTCAGCAGAGCCCATGGCGTTGGCGTAGCGACGCTCGATCTTCTCGCGGACCTCATCGAGGCTTGGCGTGCTGCCGGGTGCAGCGATCTCGCTCATCGATCGCAGCGAGGCGCTGACCTGCTCCTGCATCTTCGCCTGTTCGAGTTGGCTGAGCAGCTTGGTGCGCTCGGCGATCTTGGTCTGCAGCATCATCGCGTTCTGTTCGACCGCCTTCTTGGCTTGCGCTGCGGCCTGCAGGGCTTGATCGTGCATTCCCTTCAGGTCCTCGACGCTCTGCTCGGCGGTCACCAGCTGGGCGGCGAAGGCCTCCGCGGCGTTGGTGTACTCGGTGGCCTTGCCCGCATCGCCGGCCGCGGCGGCCTGGTCGGCCAAGGTCAGCGCCTGACGAACATTGGCCTGGAGCTTCTCGATGTCGGCCAGCTGACGGTTGAGCCGCATCTCGAGTTGGCGCTGATTGCCGATCACCTGGGCCGCCTGCTGGGTGAGCCCCTGGTGCTGGCGCTGCGCGTCCTCAATCGCCTGCTGGATCTGCACCTTGGGGTCGGCATATTCGTCGACCTTGGAGCCGAACAACGCCATCAGGTACTTCCATGCCTTGACGAACGGATTGGCCATGTGTGTTGCCCCGCCTTCGAGTGAGTGCCGTGTGATCAGAGTCGACGCCTAATTTATCGGGTCGAGCGCTCCGACCATACCCAGGTACCCAACTCCGTCACCACATTCTGGCAAATCAGGCGACGGCCATGACGACCGGACGCCCACCGACGCCCTGGACAGCGGCCACTGCCCCGGCCGCGCTGCGTTCCACTGCCTCCTGGCAGGCCATTTCCGTGCCGGCGTCACAGAGCACCCGCGACAGCGGAACATCCAGTGCGGCGCAGATGGCACCCAGCAGTTCGCTGGAGGCCTCCTTGCGTCCCCGTTCCACCTCGGAGAGGTAGCCGAGGCTCACTCGGGCGGAATCCGAAACTTCGCGCAACGTACGCCCCTGTGACGTGCGGGCACGCCGCAGCACATCACCTATTACTGCTCGCAGCACCACAGCCGCCATCGCGCATCCTCCTCGAGTCGTCGCATCGACTAGCAACACCCAGTGCAACGCGCGAGTCCCTAATCCGGTTCCCGCGAACGGCTCAGCGAGCGGCCGTTCTGCCCCGCAGCGCGGAACGCACGTAGTCCAGGCCGGTCGCCACGGTCAACACGATCGCTGCACCCATCACCACCCAGGCCACCGTGAGCCACGGCCCTGACCAGCTATTAAGCGGCAAAATGAACAAACCGATCGCAATCGACTGGACCAGGGTTTTGAGCTTTCCGCCCCGACTGGCTGGAATTACGCCGCGGCTGATGACCGCGAAGCGCAGCACTGTGATCCCGATCTCACGTACCAGGATCACCACCGTCACCCACCACGGCAGGTCGCCGAGCACCGACAAACCGATGAGTGCCGCGCCGATGAGCATCTTGTCCGCAATCGGGTCGGCCAGTTTCCCAAACTCGGTTTCCAGGTGGTAGCTACGCGCCAGCAAACCATCGAGCCGGTCGGTGAGCACCGCGACAGCAAAGATGCCAAAGGCGATGACACGGCTCTTCATCTGGTGCCCGTCACCGGCGAGCAGGAACAGCAAAAAGATCGGTACCAGAACCAATCGCAATGCGGTCAGCAGGTTGGCGATATTGGCAACCGGCGCGTGCCGGGCAGCCGGCGGAGTTTGAGGTTGGCCCGACACGGACTTCAGGGTATCGGTTCACCCGGTGCCGACCTGCGAACCGATAGGGTTGCGCCGTGCCCGACTCCTCGCCCGGGGCTCCGTCGGCAGCCGCCCACGGTCGCGACGTCACCATCCGCCGTGCCCGCACCTCCGACGTTCCCGAGATCAAACGGCTGGTGGACACCTATGCCGGAAAAATTCTGCTCGAGAAGGATCTCGTCACGCTCTATGAATCGGTCCAGGAGTTCTGGATCGCTGAGGCCGCAGGCAAGGCACTCGGCTGCGGGGCGCTGCACGTGCTCTGGGCCGACCTCGGCGAGGTGCGCACCGTGGCGGTCGATCCGGCCGTGCGGGGCCGCGGCATTGGACACGCGCTTGTGGCCCGACTACTGGACGTGGCCCGCGAACTGCAGTTGCAACGAGTGTTCGTGCTGACCTTCGAGACCGGGTTCTTCGCCAGGCACGGGTTCACCGAGATCGAGGGAAGCCCGGTGACTGCTGAGGTGTACGAAGAGATGCGCCGCTCCTACGATGTCGGCGTGGCGGAGTTCCTCGACCTCAGCTATGTCAAACCCAACATCCTGGGCAACACCCGGATGCTGCTGGTGCTCTGACCCTCCCCCGAAGTAATCAGAAGGGGCGTGATCAGAAGTCCTCGGGCACCCCGTCATCATCGCCGTCGCCGCCGCCGCGGATCGATCCCAGCGTCGCTGCCAGTTCGTCCGGCTTGATCAGAACCTCACGGGCTTTGGAACCCTCGGATCCTCCGACGATGCCCTGATTCTCCATCAGGTCCATCAACCGGCCGGCCTTGGCGAAACCGACCCGCAGTTTGCGCTGCAGCATCGAGGTCGACCCGAACTGGCTTGACACCACCAGTTCGACGGCCTGGAGCAGCAGGTCCATATCGTCGCCGATGTCGGGGTCCACATCGGCGCGCTCCCCGCCGGGTTTGGCCGCGGTGACACCATCGGTGTACTCCGGTTCGGCCTGGTCCTTGCACGCCTGCACGACGGCGTGGATCTCCTCGTCGGAGATGAACGCGCCCTGCAACCGAATGGGCTTGTTGGAACCCATCGGCAGGAAGAGCGCGTCGCCCATGCCGATCAGCTTCTCCGCGCCCGGCTGATCCAGGATGACCCGGCTGTCGGTCAGAGACGACGTCGCGAACGACAGTCGGGACGGCACGTTGGTCTTGATCAAACCGGTCACCACATCCACCGACGGTCGCTGGGTGGCCAGCACCAGGTGAATCCCGGCGGCACGGGCCTTCTGGGTGATCCGCACGATCGCGTCCTCGACATCGCGCGGTGCGGTCATCATCAGGTCGGCCAACTCATCGACGATCGCGACGATGTAGGGATAGGGCTTGTAGATCCGCTGACTGCCCAGCGGCGTGGTGATCTCACCAGACCGCACCTTGGAGTTGAAGTCGTCGATGTGACGCACCCGGGACGCCTGCATGTCCTGATAGCGCTGTTCCATCTCCTCGACCAGCCACGCCAACGCGGCGGCCGCTTTCTTCGGCGCCGTGATGATCGGGGTGATCAGATGCGGAATGCCCTCGTACGGAGTCAGTTCCACCATCTTGGGGTCGATGAGGATCATCCGGACCTCCTCCGGTGTGGCCCTGGCCAACAGCGACACGAGCATCGAGTTGACGAAGCTGGACTTGCCGGATCCGGTAGACCCGGCGACCAGGAGGTGCGGCATCTTCGCCAGGTTGGCCGAGATGAAATCGCCCTCGATGTCCTTGCCGAGGCCGATCACCAACGGATGATGATCCCGACGGGTCGAGGCGGCAGTGAGCACGTCAGCCAGTCGGACCATCTCGCGGTCGGTATTGGGCACCTCGATGCCGACTGCAGATTTGCCTGGGATCGGTGCGAGCATCCGCACGCTCTCGGTGGCCACCGCATAGGCGATATTGCGTTGCAGCGCTGTGATTTTCTCCACTTTGACGCCGGGGCCGAGTTCCACCTCGTAACGGGTAACGGTCGGCCCGCGGGTGCATCCGGTGACCGCGGCGTCGACCTTGAACTGATCCAGCACCGAGGTGATGGCATCCACCATCTGGTCATTGGCCGAACTGCGCCGCTTAGGCGGATCGCCGGCGATCAGCAGATCCAGTGGCGGTAGCGAGTAGGTACCGTCCACCGCCCGTTCGATCGACCGGGTCTTCTGGGACTGGGTCTCCTTCTGGGGCACGTCGACCTTGGGCCGGGCGGTTCGCTTGCGGCGGGGTGTGATCGGTTCGGTGAGGTTCGCGGCCCCGGGGGCGGACTCGTCAAGTGGATAGTTGTCAAAGGGTGTACCGCTCGGGCCTGCAGGACTCTGCCAGGACTGTGGTCCATCGCCGAGGGCTCGGGGGTCGTCGTAGTAGCCGTCCGAAAAGTCATCGGGTGCAGGCTCTTTGACGCCTGCGGTGCGCGTACCGTACTCCGCGCCATAGTCGTCGCCATACTCATCGTCGCCGTAGTCCACGTCGCCGTAGTCCACTTCGCCGTAGCGCGCGCGGGCCGCGAACATGTCATACAGCGTCTCGGGCAGCTCACGGATGGTGGTGCCGGTGAGCAACAGCACCCCGAATAGTGCAGCACCGATCAGCAGCGGGGTGGCGATCCAAACCGTGAGTCCGTCGGACAATGGCCCGCCCATGGCGAACCCGATGAAGCCACCGGCGCGTTGGCGCTCGGCCGGGCCGGAAGGCGAACCCGACCACAGATGCCACAGGCCAAGAACCGGCAGCGCGACCATCGCCGAACCCAGGACCAGCCGTGGGCGGGCTTGGTGGTGGGGTTCGGTGCGCATCAGCACCAGCGCGACCGCGGCGATCAGCAATGGCAACAGGACCACCGTCGCACCGACGAAGGTCCGTAGGCCCGAGTCAATCCAGGCGCCGACCGGCCGGGCGGCGTCGAACCAGGATGCCGCGGCAATGATCACCGCAAGGGCCAGCAGCCCCAGGGCGATACCGTCGCGCCGGTGTCCGGGCTCGATTTCCCGGGCGCGGCCCACCGAACGGGCGGTCGATCCGGCGCCTCGGGCCACCATGAACCAGGTCGCTCGCGCAGCCCGGCCACCGGCAGACGTCGCGACGGCGAACGCCGACGGGCCCTTCCGGGCGGGCGCAGGTGCCTTTCGGGCCGCGGGTTTACGGCGCGCCGGAACCGGCTTCGCCGGTTGGGATTTGCCCTTTGAGCTGGTCGTTCGCGCGCCAGAGCGAGCGGCCGTCTTATTTGCCATGCGGGAAGATTAGTCCCTGGAGTCCCATCTGCACCACCCACAACACGGGTCACACGGTGGCCGTTGCCAGACCGCAATCAATCGGCGAAAGCCGCCCGCAGTGCGCTCCGGCGGGCCACGGCCGCCTGGTGGCGCACGCACTCCAGTTCCGTGACCGGGACCAGCGGCGGGACCGAAACCGGGTTCCCGGCGTCATCGACGGCCACCATCGTGAAATAGGAACTGTTGGTGTGCCGGCGGGTGCCGTCCCGGATGTTCTCCGTGTCGACCCGAATGCCCACCTCAAGGGAGGTGCGGCCGGTGTAGTTCACCGTCGCCGAGAACGACACCAACTCCCCCACCAGGATGGCGTCGCGAAACAGCACCCGATCCACCGACAGGGTTACCGCATAGGCGCCCGCGTAACGGCTGGCACACGAGTAGGCCACTTGGTCGAGGAACTTCAGCAGCGTGCCGCCGTGAACCTTGCCCGCGAAGTTCGCCATGTCCGGTGTCATCAGCACCGTCATGGACAGCGAGCGGCGATCTTCAGGTTGTCCCATGCCGCGGCCTTTCGTCGGTCAGTCACAATCTACGGTGAGGAGCCCGATCTAACCCGAGGAGCCAGCACATGCCCGTTGTCGTCGTCGCGTCGTTCACCGCCAAGCCGGAATCCACCGCTGTCGTGCGTTCAGCATGCACGGCGGCGATTGAGGCCGTACATGACGAACCCGGGTGCGAGCTGTACTCACTGCACCAGACCGGTGACACCTTCGTGTTCATCGAGCAGTGGGCCGACGCCGACGCTCTGAAGGTCCACGGCACCGCGCCGGCCATTGGCGTGCTGTTCGGGGCGATCGGCGAGCACCTGTCCGGTGCACCAGACATCAAGATGCTTGAGCCTGTGCCGGCCGGCGACCCGGCCAAGGGCCAGTTGCGCGCCTGAGTCGATGCGCGCACAAGAGGGCCCCCTGAAGGGTCATGTCGCCTTCATCACCGGGGCGGCCCGCGGTCAGGGCCGTGCACATGCGGTCAAGCTGGCTGCCGAGGGCGCCGACATCATCGCGGTCGATCTGTGCGATCAGATCGCCAGCGTTCCCTATCCGCTGGCCACCCCCGACGATTTGGCCGCAACGGTCAAACTCGTCGAGGACACCGGAGCGCGGATTGTCGCCCGGCAAGCCGACGTCCGCGACCGGGCAGGCCTGAAGACCGCACTGGCCGAGGGCATCGCCGAACTCGGCCGACTCGACATCGTGATCGCCAATGCCGGGATCGCCCCGATGACCGATGCGAACGCCTGGCAGGACGTCCTCGACGTCAACCTCACCGGGGTCTA
>CAIWCQ010000366.1 GCA_903911165.1 uncultured Actinomycetes bacterium
AACACCGAGTGCCCGGGCAAAGCCGGATATGCGGCCCTGGACGAGATCCGTTCCATCGCAGCCGGTTTCAACCGTCCACCCGACGTGATCGAGTCACTCCGGGGAGGCGCGATCCTGGACCGGTGGGAGGCCGACGGTGGACCGCTTAGCCCGTTGGGTATGCCCACCTCACCGGAGGCCGTCGGAACGGGAGGCACCCGCTACGCCACCTTCGAACGGGGCGCGATGTACTGGTCACCACAGACCGGCGCTCAACCCCTTACTGGCGCGATCTATGAGGCGTGGGCTTCCCTCGGCTACGAACTCGGAGCGCTTGGTCTGCCGACCAGTGGCGAGATCGCCGAGCCGCAATGGATCGTGCAGAACTTCGCCCACGGCACCTTGAACTTCGATCGCCAGACTCACAATGTCGTTCGGGTGATCGACGGGATCACCCTGCTGATGCCCCTGACGCCGGTCGAAGGTCCGCCGACGCAGTTGGAACGTTTCAGCCGAGTCCAAACCGCCGGCTGAGGCTTTCGGTGGCACCGCTACTGCGGTATTGACGGCACCGGTGTACCCACCAGAATCCCTTCCATCGCGCCATCGTTGTTGACCAGAAGTCCGCGACCAGGTGGTAGTTGGGCGGCGCTGGTCCGTCCGAACACCTTCACAGTCTGCGGGTCGTTATCCATGAACAGTGTCGGCGCCCGCGACCCAGTCATCTTCTGGATGAACGGATTCATCGCCGCGACACCGGCCCAGTTACCCGGAAGCCGGGTGGCGAAGACGTGTAAGCCCGTCTCGCGCCCTCGTTCGATCAGGTCCCACAGCGCAGCGGTCGCGGCCGCCCGGCCCACACCGCTGGCCCGGAGTTCCTGTTCGTCATCGATCAACAGAAAGTGATGCGGGCCGGTCCATGCCGGCCGGCTGAGCAACTGCTCCTGGGTCAGGCCTGGCGGCGGCAGACGATCCCGCACGATCTCCGCCACCTCGGCCAGCGCCTGGTCGATATCTTCAGGCGTGTAGGCATAAGCGCGTACATGGGGCGCCTGAATCCTGCCGATCAGAGTGGTCTTTGGATCAATGATCGTGATCTGCGCCGCTTCGGGCGATAGTTGCGCGGCGATCGCCTGGCCCAGCGCGGCGAGCGTAGTCGTTTTGCCGCAGCCCTGACGCCCGATCACCAGCAGGTTCGGCACCGTACCGGTCCGAAGTGCCACCGACTGCAGCGCGCTCTCCGCGATCGCGAATGGGATGTTCAGCGCATCCGCATTTGCCTCGGTCATGCGGTGGCTCCGCAAAATGTCATCGAGCGGAATTCGCTCGGGAAGCCTCGCCAGGGTCTCGAGTCTGCCCACCCCGGCCCAGGCGCCGATCACGGCGCCTACCTCACGGGTTCCTATCCGCTCGCCGTCGGGTCCGTGCATCTCCGGCAGCCCGATTAACAATTCGTGCCCCGCGCCCGTAACGCCGAAACCCGGCCGGTCAAGAGTTTGTCGCGCCGCACGGCGATGCTCGATCCCGGTACCCATCTGCGTCTCATCGGGATTGCTCAGGCGCAGTTGGACGCGCGCGTTAGCCACGTTCAGCAGGGCCTGTTTCTGGCCGACCAGCCATCCACTTGCACTGGTCATAATGTGTACACCGTATGAAAGGCCCTGGCGCGCAATGGCAATCGTGCGGTCACCGAGCGCACTGTCCTTATCGTAGAGATCTCCGAAGTTGTCGATCACCAAAAACACGTCGCCGAATTTATCCTGCGGGTCGGTTGCACCACCCATCGCACCGAATCGGCGATCCCGAAACTCAGCGATATCCATCCGGTAGCGCTTGAACGATGCCTCCCGAACACGCACCAGACCCTCGATCGTGGCGAGGATGCGCGAAACACCCTCGACATCGGCGAGGCTCACGACACCGGCCACATGTGGAAAATCCGCGACCGGATACAACGCGGCACCGACGCAGAAGAACGTCACCCGCTCCGGGCGGTACATCAACGCCGCAGCGGTGATCATCGTCATCAACGTGGTCGACTTTCCACGCTGGGCGGTAGCCACCACCATGACGTTGTCCATTTCGGCGTCGATCACATGCACCCGTTGCGCATGCTCCTGCGGAAGGTCTTCGATACCAACCGGGAAGACGAGTCCAGGATTTTGGCCGTAATCCGACCACCACGGCTTACCGCGCCACCGACTAACCAACTCGTCGGCTGCTTCACTGGTCTCGAGCGGTGGAAGCCAGATCCGGTGTGGGGGCCGCGCCGGGTGCGAGGCGAGCGTCTCCCGGATGACGTCAAGCAGCTTCTTCTTCTTGAAGCCATCCGGATGATAGAGAAACTCATCGGGCTCCTGGGATTCGTCGGTCACTACGAAGCCCGCGCCGTCATTCGCGTCGAGCGGTTGGTACTCCCACGTCAGAGATCTCGGTGCGGTGGATCCTACGGCGACGGCCGCATCCTCCCCAGCGTTGACCCTGGGCACGACGTATGGCGCGGAAACATAAAAACACCGGAATGGCTCCAGCTCACGGGGGCCGACTTTGAGGAGCGCGTAGCCGTTCTCCCCCGCGGGCAGGTGCAGTGCGGCATCACTGCCGATGACATCGCGGGAATCCTCGGCGGTCTCGGCCCGAAGCGCCACCCGGAAAGCGATATTGCTCTTCGCCTTACTCAGCGATGACAGGTCCAGACGCTGACCCCCAAGGGTGAAGAAAACATTGCACCCACGACCCTCCTGTCCGATATGGATCACCAGATCGATCCAATCGGGGTGGTGGTGAAAGAGTTCGAGGTATTCGTCAATGATGACCAGCAGGATGGGCACCGGCTCCAAGTCCCGCCCAGCGAGCCGCATCTCTTCGTACTCGTTCGCATCACGTGCACCGGAATCCTTAAAGAGGCGGTAGCGGCGAGCGATTTCACCGTCTATCGCTTTGCGCATCCGATCCGCGAGATGTCGGTCGTCCTTACCCAGATTCGACAATGATCCCGCGACGTGCGGTAGTCCCTCGAGATCCTGAGCGGCCGACTCGAATTTCATATCGACGAAGACCACGATGAAACTTTCCGGCGAGTGGGTCAGAGCAATCCCATTGCACAGCGAGAGGAAGTATTCCGATTTGCCGGCACCCGAGGTCCCAATCACCACCGAGTGGAATCCGTACCCCGCGAAGTCCTTTGCCCGAAGAATCACGTATTGCAAGTCGCCGCCGGGTTTGACGCCGACCGGAACCATCGACCACCTCCGATCCCCCCGGCCCCTGCTTTGAGCCCATAACCGATCTGGGTCGAGATGGCGAGCATCGCTGATCCCCAGAGCGCGCAGCAGTTCAGCACCATGGGGATCCGCGCCGGCAAGTTCCGCGGCAGTGGTCGGCGACCAGCGGGCCAGCGCGCGGGCGTAGCGGTCAGCCGTACTGACGGCAAGCATGTCGGCCACGGCATAGAAGTCACCCCGATGATGAAGCCGGCCCTCCTGCAGTTCGAAGCGCTGTTCATCGGAGGTGAAGCCGACACCGGTTGCGGCCCTCGTCGCCAATCGCAACACGGTGATCCCGGCCATCCCCTTCTGGCCGGTCACCGACTCCCACGTTTCCGGGGTTCCGGTGTTGTCGTCGACAATGATCCAGTGCGGCCCCGATTGGGCGCTCCCCAACTGACTGTTAACCATTTGGGTATTTGCCATTTGGGTATTTGCAGCAGTGGTAGCAGGGCTCACACCGGACGGCGCCAGCCACGGCCCCCGGCCCTTGCGGTGCAATTCGGAGTCCAACGCATCCTCGAGTTCGGTGGGCGAGGTGAACACCAGTCGCCGCATACCGCACGCATCGAACATCTCGTCATGATGGTTGTGCGGCAACCAGACCAACCACGTCCAGTGTTCCGGGTGGCGCGTGACGACCATGAACTTGACATCAGCAGGACTGTGATACACCGCCAATGCGCACAGAATCGACCTCATCACGGCGTGCAATTCATCGCGATTCTCACTGATAAAGCTGAAACCGGGTTGTGAGCGCAAGCTCAAAACCTTGCCAATGTCACCGATTCTGCTCTGCTCCACAATGAAGTCTCGTAGCGCACGACCAGTCACGGGTTCGAGTTCCTCGCCGACCGGACCCTCGGGCCATTGCAGAGATACAGCGGAATCCTCGGTCGACTGAAAGCCGATGCCCAATCGGACATCGAGGAAGTCCTCATCGGTGCGGTTGCGCTCCCACATCCGGGGTCCACCGATGATGGTGTCGTGTTTGCGGGGATCGCCGTGAACGAACGATCGGTTGCTTCGCTCCTGCTGCGCCGTGCGCTGAATCTCATCGCGATCCTCGTCGAGTTGCCGCAGATAGACCCGCCGTTGTTTCTCCTGTTCACCCCAACTGATCCGTCTGGAACGTCCGAATCGGCCGCTGAACATCAGGGCCCCGAAGCCAATAAGACCGATCAGCGGGAAAAGGCCCGACTGCAGCGATCGGACGCCTGAGGTGTACATCACCACCAACGTGCCGACGATTCCCACCAGTAGCGCCGGAGCCGCGATCATCAGCACGATGTTGCGCGGTTCTCGTTCGGGCAAATCCAGCGGCGGCGCGATGACCACCCGGACCGGGGCCAGGATCGGGGCCGACTCCCTGGCGCACCGTACGAAACCTCTCTTCGACATGTATGTCCTCCTCAGCGTTAGCCGGACGGCGCTAAGACCGCGATCCCGCCGTCGGTATCGAAGGCATCTCGAGCCACCAGGGCGTTAGTTCGACTAATGGCCGGGCCGGAGGCAAAGGCGCGCAAGATCGGCCAGGGTGCTTGGAGGGCACGATTGGGATCAATTCCTAAGGCGGCCAGCGTGTTACGTTCCCACTCAATTCCGTAACGGACGCCCTGCGGCGATACCCAGAACAGACTCTCGCGGGTGTCGGCGGTGACGACCCCGCTGGTGGACGCCACAAAATTGGCCGCACCCGGCAGGATCAACGTCTGCCGTGCTTCACCCGTGCCGTGACCGACCAACTCGACGATATGGGAATCCGCGTCCTGCGGCGTGGGCAGCCCCCTGCCATTGAATACGGTGATGGTCGCCTGCGGGTCGGTGGACAGTTTCCTCCAACTGACGCAACTGACCGGATGGACGTCGGGATCTACGAATTCCAACTTTCCGGTCGGATAGAACCCCACGTTGAGCACTTCCACTTCCGGAATCGCGATGAGCTTGTCCGGTCCGATCAACTCGGGTTCCACGGTGCCGCGGCCGTCCGCTGTTCGCAGCAGATCCGCCACGAGCGCGTTGATCCTTTGAATCCCGTTGGCCATCAGCACGTAAAAGCCACTCGGCGATCCGTTGGCGTCCTTAACGATCAGTACCCGCCCAACGACCGAACCCGCTAACCAACGTGACGGTGTTCCGGCCTCGGGTATCACCGGGGCTACCAGCGGTTCGGTCGCGGGCATGGCATCAAAGAGAACGTCCGACATCTCGATCGGTCGGGTCCTGGAGGGATCGAGCCCGAGGCTGAACGTCACCGCTCGATCTACCGGATCGATCCGGCTTCGTTGGCCGTTCCAGATCAGATAGGTGGAGCGCTTGTGGGAGGCGAGGATCGCAGCACCGCTGCTCAACGGTTCGGCGCGGCCTCCGCCAGTCAACTCTCCGGCGATAGCAGTCACCGTGGCACCTCCGGCGCGGCCGTTAGCTGGTGCGGTGTCACAAACCGCCCAGGCCGATAACTGATTAGCGGGTACCGATAGTTCATCCGGTACACCGGGGATGCCAAGCGTTGGCCCAGTCGGATATTTCTGAATTTCCCGGGACTTCACCCACGCCGGAGCCACCGCGTTGCCGGTCGCCAATCGCGCGGACGTCAGGTTCAGTGCCGGATGCAGCCTGCCGTCGATCCTGGCGTACACGGCACCGGTATCGCGGTTGCCCACAATCACGGATTTCCCGGCGAGGCCCGATGGCTTAATGAAGTGCAGCAGCGCCATCCAAGCGCAGCCGAGCAAGACAAAGACCAGCGACAGCACGAGCGCCGCATGTTGCTTGCGATCGTCGTGCTTCATCCGAACCGAATACCGGGTGATCGCGGCCCGCAGGCGCCGGTTGTAAAATAAGTGGCCGGAGTTCTGATCCCGATTCGACAGGTTGAGCGGCACGTCAGACCCCGCCCCACGGCTCAGGAGGGCGGCCCATCACCGCAGCCCTCCGCCGTACCGGATCCGGTAGTCGTCTTGCACCTCATCGTGCAGGGCAGCGAAAGCGGCGTTCATCCGGTCGGCCAGTTCGCCGTGACTGTAATCGCTAACGACATTGGGCTGCAGCGTCAGTTCGATGAGTTTGCCATCCGAGTTGGCGACGGCATGGATGTCACCCATGTCAACGGTGTAGGTCGTCGATTCGGCCTCGGCGAGGAGCGCTTCCCAGCGCTGAGCCGCCTCATCCAAATCCCGCAGAACGGACTCGACAAGTGCCTTGTCGCTAATCCATCGCTGCTCGGGCGACCCCTTCATCGACCAAGTATGGGAGGCGTCATCAGCTGCGTCAATTCACATTTTTGGGAACAACGGATGGTTCGTTTACAAACTCACCAGCAATCCCGCTCGTATCATCTGCCTCATCGCGGCGGGGCGTGCGGATGATGGCGAAGGCGCCTTCGGTCCGGCAGTGGCGCACCGTTCGGGACACGGAGGGTCGGCCCGGGTCCGGCTGCCAATGTAGTTTGCCAAGCTGCCGCTTCGGTGACCGTGCGCTACCCCATCGGCTGGTTGGGCCGGATCCCACGGTAGATGCCGCGGCGCACGATCCACGGCATCAGTACCCGGTGAACGGACCACGCCGGGATACGGAACGGCCGCCCATTGGGAGCGAACACCTCCACTCCGTCGGACTGGATTCCGATCACCGAACCCCAACGACGGCGCGGCGCCCGATAGGAACGCAAGGGCCGGCCAGCAGGTTCGGCGCGGATGTTGTGCGCGAGCACCGTGTCTGCGCGATTTCGGGCCGAGGAACGCAGCGGGTCGGTGGCGGCCACATCGCCAATGGCGAATACTCCGCGGTAGCCGGGAACCCGTAACTCCGGAGTGACCTTGACGAATCCGTCCTCATCGAGAAGTTCGGCGGGCAACCAGTCGGTGTTCGGCCGGGACCGACCGATTGCCCACAAAACCGCATCGGCCTGAGCGGGCGGCTGCCCGGTGCTCCAGCGCACCGGCTCGGCAGTGATGGCGTCGCAATCGAAGCCGCTCGGCACCTCGGCCCGATAGCCAGGATGGAGGCCGACCCCGAGCCGGATCAGCCTGCGCCGCAGATGTTCCCACGTCTTCCGGTGGTGCTCAACCAACGGACGATCGTTCGGGAAGTAGAGGTCGACCCTCTTAGAACTCCAGCGTGCTGCGATATTGGCTGCGGCACTCACCGCGGCCGCACCGCCGCCAACCACGATCACGGATCCGGCCGCGGCCAACCGGTCGTGGTCGGCGGCGATCTCCTCGCGGATCTGCGCCGGAGACTGCATCGCAGGACGGCGCCAGAAGCCGTTGCGCACTCCGGTCGAAATCACCAGGGTGTCATAGGGTTCGGCAACCTCGGTGCCGTCGGGGCGCTGTCCGTAAACGACCCGAGCGGCCAAGTCGACTCTAGTCAGCGTGGCCTGCACACTGCGTACCCGGTCCAGTCCACGGTAACGATCGAAGGGCACTAGATAGTCGCGTGCCCATTCGGCAGGACGGGTCAGGCGCACACCGAGTTCCTGACCGCTGACCAGCGCGGGTTTCGCCGATATACCGACGACATCGGCCGTGCGAGCCAACCGGATCGCGGTGAGCAGTCCGCTGTCACCGAGGCCGGCGATCACCACCCGCGGCCGGTTCACGCCGGGCCAGTTCGATCCGGCCGGGGCGGGCGCGGGATCAATTTCGGCACTCGGTCGATGACGCCCTGGTATTGCGGGCGGCGCTCAAGACTGCGCTTTTCCATCAA
>CAIWCQ010000367.1 GCA_903911165.1 uncultured Actinomycetes bacterium
CCGCGACAGAGTCGCCTCAGCGTTCGGACCGGATGCGCGCCTTGAGCATCTGCCGCCGGGGGTGGACACCGAATGTTTTCGGCCCGACCCCCTCGCGCGCGCTGAACTTCGGGAGAGGTACCGCCTCGGCGACCGGCCCACGACGGTGTGCGTGTCACGACTGGTAGCGCGCAAGGGTCAGGACATGCTGATCAGGGCGATGCCGGAGATCCGGCGCCGAGTCGCCGGCGCCGCACTGGTCATCGTCGGCGGCGGTCCGGACGCCGATAACCTGCACAAACTGGCCCAGCACTGCGGCGTAGCCGCCGATGTCGTGTTCACCGGCGGCGTTCCCGCCGCCGAACTGCCCGGTCATTACGCGATGGCGGACGTCTTCGCGATGCCGTGTCGCACCCGGGGGGCCGGCCTGGATGTCGAGGGTCTGGGCATCGTGTTTCTGGAGGCCGCGGCCGCCGGAGTGCCCGTGGTGGCCGGCCGTTCAGGCGGTGCGCCGGAGACGGTTCGCGACGGCGAGACCGGCCGGGTGGTCAACGGCCGAGCCCACGAGGAAATCGTCGATGCGATCACCGACCTGCTCACCGATCCGGATCGAGCCCGGCTGATGGGCCAGGCCGGGCGGGACTGGATAAGCCGGGACTGGAATTGGCAGACCCATTCCGGGCGGCTTGCCGCGTTGTTGCGAGTCGCTCCGCCCCGCTGACCGGCCTCCGGCTACTTCCCAACCGCACAACAGTTGGGCGACGATATGTGAAGCTAGACGACGTGAGCAGCATTCAGGTCGCTGACGAGACGTTCGTCGCCGCCGATCCTGCGGCGGTCGGCAGAGCAGTAGGGGACCGGGCCAGCTGGCGTCGCTGGTTTTCCGACCTCTACCTCGACGTGGTCGAGGACCGGGCCGAGCGGGGGGTGCGGTGGACCGTTGCCGGCGCCTTCACCGGAACCATGGAGGTTTGGTTGGAACCGGTCCTCGACGGCGTTGTCCTGCACTACTTCATGCACGCGGAGCCCACCGGTGGTTCAGCCACGACGAATCCGGCCGCGCTCAATCATCGGCGCCGGGTGGCGGGCAAGCGGATGGCGTTCGAGATCAAGAACACCCTGGAGGCGTCACGACCGGTGGGCACGCCGCCGAGGCACTCATAGCCCGTTCGGGTCGCGGTGCGAGAGGGTACGGTTTGATCCCATGTTGACGGGACGAATGCGACGGGCCTGCCGTCCGGGGAAGCTCTGACGGTGGCGGATAAGACGGCGCAGACCATCTACATCGACGCCGAACCGAGCGCGGTTATGGACGTGATCGCCGATATCGCCTCCTACCCGCAGTGGGTGTCGGAATACACCGAGGCCGAGGTGCTCGAGACCGACGCCAAGGGCAATCCCAAGGTGGCCCGTTTGGTGTTGGAAGCGGTCGTTCTCAAGGACACGATGGTTATCGCCTACGAATGGCCTGCCGACCGGCAGTCGGTGCGCTGGTCGCTGGTCTCCAGCACATTGCTCAAATCCCTGGATGGCGTCTACCTGCTCACGCCCAGCGGTTCCGGAACCGACGTGACCTACGAACTCGCGGTCGATCTGATGGTTCCGATGATCGGCCTGCTCAAGCGCAAGGCCGAGCGCCGGCTCACCGATACCGCGCTGAAGGACTTGAAGAAGCGGGTCGAGGGCTGAGTGGAACCCGGTGACGCCGCTGCGGATGCGGGCCCGCCCCGCCCGGCCCGGATCGCCTTCTTCGTCGGCAAGGGCGGCGTCGGCAAGTCGACGTTGGCGGCGGCGACGGCGGTAGCGGCGGCGCTGAGCGGCGATCGGGTGCTGGTGGTCTCGACCGATCAGGCTCACTCGCTGGGTGATGTCCTCGGTGAAACGGTGCCGCCCGGTGCGGGGAGCGACCCGGTGCGGATTCTTACCGAGGAACGCGCCGGCACCGGTGGCGGATTCCTCGATGCGATGGCGCTGGACACGTTGGCATTGCTGGAGGCGGCGTGGCGCCCGACGGCATCGGTGCTGGGCTCGCGGTTCCCGGATTCGGAGCTCGACGACGTGGCACCCGAGGAACTGTGCGCGATGCCCGGGATACAGGAGATGCTGGGCTTGCAGGCGGTGGCGGACTTGGCGTCCTCGGGCCGGTGGGACTGCGTGGTGGTGGACTGCGCGTCCACCGCCGACGCCCTGCGAATGCTGACCCTCCCCGCCACGTTCGCCATGTACGCCCAGCGCTGCTGGCCGCGGCACCGCCGACTCAGCGCCGCCACCGAGGATGCCCGCTCTGCCGCCACGGCGGCATTGGTGGAGGCGGCCACCGCGCGGTTGGAGTCGTTGTCCACCCTGCTGACCGACCAGGACCGGGTGAGTGCACACCTGGTACTCACGCCAGAGCGGGTGGTGGCCGCCGAAGCCGTTCGAACCCTCGGTTCGCTGGCCCTGATGGGGCTGCGGGTAGCCGAGCTGATTGTCAATCAGGTTCTGTTCCAGGACGACTCCTATGAGTACCGGAATCTCCCGGATCATCCTGCCTTCGACTGGTACGCGGCGCGGATCGCCGAACAGCACGCGGTGTTGGAGGATCTTGCCGGCACCATCGGCGCGGTGCGTCTGGTGCTGACGCCGCACCTGCCCGGCGAACCCATCGGCCCCAAGGCGCTGGGTCAACTTCTCGACGAGGCGCGCAGTCGGGACGGCGCTCCGCCGCCCGGGCCGCTGCGGCCGGTCGTCGATCGCGAGTCGGGGTCGGGCCTGGACGCGGTGTACCGGATGCGACTTGAGTTGCCGCGGCTCGATTCCGGCGCGCTTCGTCTCGGTCGCGCTGGCGATGACCTGATCATCGGTGTGGCCGACGTCCGCCGTCGGGTGCGGCTGGCTCCGGTGCTACGCCGCTGCATTGTGACCGAAGCCGTTCTGCGCGGTGCTGAGCTGACGATCAGATTCACCCCCGATCCGTCGGTGTGGCCCGTGCCCCGACCCGCTGGCGAGGATGACCGGTGATGGCTACGCCGCACCCCGACATCGGTCCCGAGTTGCGCCGACTCGCCCAGGTGATCCTCGATCGCCTGGACCCTGCTGTCCGGGCCGCCGCGACGATGGCCACCGAGGCCCTCAGTGGCCCGGGGCGCTGCCAGCAGGTGTGGTGTCCGGTGTGTGCGCTGGCCGCAGTGGCTAACGGCGAACAGCATCCCCTGCTCACGGTCATCGCCGAGCACAGCGTGGCACTGCTGGCGGTGATTCGGGGGATGGTTCCGGATTCCGGTGTGCCAGGTTCCGGTGTGCCAGGTTCCGGTGTGCCAGGTTCCGGTGTGCCAGGTTCCGGTGTGCCAGGTTCCGGTGTGCCCGATTCCGGTCTGCCCGATGGGCGCTATCAGGGCATACCGATCGTCGTCGAGCCCGTGACCGTCGAGGACTGAAGGCGCCTGAGGATTGACCGTGAACAGCGCGCGCCAGGTGGTTCGGAGCAGCTCGCCTCGGTAGAGTCAACTCAAGGAACTCACGGGTGTGGCCACAGAGGAGGGGTTATGTGGTACTGGATTTTCAAGTACATCATCATGGGCCCACTGCTCTCCTTCCTCGGACGGCCGAAAGTTGAAGGTCTAGAACATGTTCCGCGGTCCGGCCCGGCGATTCTGGCCAGTAATCACCTTGCGGTCGTGGACAGCTTCTATCTGCCCCTAGTCGTGCGCCGTCGGATCACCTTCCTGGCCAAGTCGGAGTATTTCACCGACACCGGACTGAAGGGCGCCTTCAAGCGGTGGTTCTTCACCGTCAATGGCCAGGTGCCGATTGACCGAACCGACGCCGACGCCGCCCAGGATGCGCTGGACACCGCGCAGCGACTTCTCAGCGAGGATAAATTGCTCGGGATGTACCCGGAGGGCACCCGTTCGCCGGACGGCCGCCTGTACAAGGGCAAGAGCGGGATGGCCAGGCTGGCACTTGAGACCGGCGTGCCGGTGATCCCGGTCGCGATGATCGGTACCGACGGTGTCAATCCGCCCGGGTCGAGGTCGTGGCGGTTCGGCCGGGTCACGGTGCGGTTCGGCGAGCCGATGGACTTTTCCCGCTTCGAGGGCCTCGCCGGCAACCGATTCATCGAACGTGCCGTCATTGACGAGGTCATGTACGAGCTGATGAACCTCTCGGGCCAGGAGTACGTCGATATCTACGCGGCAACGCTCAAGGGCGGTTCCGGTGGTGCAGCTGACCGCGGCACCCCGGTCACGCCGTCGGCGCGGATGCCCGAGACGGCGGTGGGCTAGCGGTTGGGCGTAAGTTTCCTAGCCGTGTCCCCCGCCGTCCGCCCAAGTTTCTCCCCGGATGGTCCTTTGGCCCTGCACTTTGACGTGATCGCTCCGGGTCGGGTGCCGCTGATGTGGTGCCTTATCGCGTTCATCCTGACCTTCTTCGTGACCCGTACGATCACCCGCTACATCCGTGCGACCGCCGGCCGGACCGGTCCGCGCAAGTGGTGGCAGCCGCACAACATTTCGGTCTCGTCCGCTGATGGCGACAGCAGCGGCGGCGGTGGCGGAGTGCATATCCACCACGCCGTGTTCGGGGTGATTCTCTCGTTGGCGTCCGGCGTCGCCATGGTCACGATGGCCCAGGAGGGCACCCGACACCAGTTCACCGCGGCGGGGATCGTCTTCGGGATCGGAGCGGCCCTGGTGCTCGACGAGTTTGCGCTGATCCTGCACCTCGAGGATGTGTACTGGTCCGAAGACGGCCGTACCTCCGTTGACGCGGTCTTCGTGGCGACCGCCGTCGCCGGCCTGCTGGTCCTCGGGTTCAACCCGCTGTCGTTCTTCGACATCGGGATCTGGCGGGACGACACCTCAGTCCTGGCTCGTGTCACCGTGGTGGCCTTGGCGCTGTTGGCACTGCTGCTCGCGGTGGTGGTGCTCTTGAAGGGCAAGTTGTGGACCGGACTGGTGGGCATGTTCATCACGCCACTGCTGATCATCGGCGCTATCCGGTTGTCTCGTCCGCACGCGCCCTGGGCTCGCTGGTATTACCAGGACAAGCCCCGCAAGATGCACCGCAGCATGGAGCGCGAACGCTATCTGCGTCGGCCGTTCGTGCAGGCGAATCTCTGGCTGCAGCACGTGATCGCCGGGGAGCCGCGTTTTCCGGCTGATGCCGAGGTCAATGCCGAACTCGACCGCGAGATCCGGGCCGCGCCCGCGCCGGCGCGTCGCGGCGGTCCCGCAGCCGAACCCCCCGGTGCCGACCCCCCCGTAGCCGAACCCCCCGTAGCCGAACTTCCAGTCGCCGAACCCGCGGCCGGGGGATAGGGACCCGCATTGCGGTACTTCTACGACACCGAGTTCATCGATAACGGCCGCCATATCGACCTCATCTCGATTGGGGTCGTCGCCGACGACGGCACCGAGTTCTACGCGGTGTCCACCGAGTTCGACCCGGAATCGGCCGGCCGGTGGGTGCGCACTAACGTGCTGCCGAGGCTGCCCTCGCCGGCCTCGCAGGTGTGGCGGTCCCGCCGGCAGATCCGGGAGGGTCTCGAGGAGTTCCTCGGCGTCGACAGCGGGGAGCCGATCGAACTGTGGGCCTGGGTGGGTGCCTACGACCACGTCGCGCTGTGCCAGTTGTGGGGTCCGATGACCAGCCTGCCGCCATTGATTCCGCGCTTCACCCGGGAGCTTCGCCAGTTGTGGGAGGAGCGCGGCTGCCCGCAAATGCCGCCACGGCCATCCGACACCCACGACGCCCTGGTCGACGCCCGGCATAATTGGCGCCGTTTCGAGCTGATGACCACGGGCCGCGATCCGGGCGCCGGGCCCGGGCCCGGTTAGGATAGGCCGGTGAACTGGACCGTCGACGTACCGATCGACCAGCTGCCGGCGTTGCCGCCGCTTCCGGCCGGACTGCGCGAGCGGCTGGACGCGGCGCTGGCCAAACCTGCCGCCCAGCAGCCGAGTTGGGATGCCGAGCAGGCCAAGGCGATGCGAACGGTGCTGGAGAGCGTGCCTCCGGTTACCGTTGCCTCCGAGATCGAGAAGCTTTCCCGCCAACTCGCCGCGGTGGCCCGCGGCGAGGCGTTCCTGCTCCAGGGTGGCGACTGCGCCGAGACCTTCGTCGACAACACCGAGCCTCATATTCGGGCCAATATCCGGACCCTGCTGCAGATGGCGGTGGTGCTGACCTACGGCGCGAGCATGCCGGTGGTCAAGGTGGCCAGGATCGCCGGGCAGTACGCCAAGCCGCGCTCCTCGGACATCGACGCCCTCGGCCTGAAGTCCTACCGCGGCGACATGATCAATGGCTTCGCGCCGGATCCGGCCGTGCGCGACCACGACCCGTCCCGGTTGGTGCGGGCCTACGCCAACGCCAGCGCCACGATGAACCTGGTCCGGGCACTGACCTCGTCGGGGTTGGCGTCGCTGCATCTGGTGCATGACTGGAACCGGGAGTTCGTTCGCACCTCGCCGGCCGGTGCGCGGTATGAGGCATTGGCGGGCGAGATCGACCGTGGCATGCGCTTCATGGCGGCCTGCGGGGTCACTGACCGCAACCTCGACACCGCGGAGATCTACGCCAGTCACGAGGCGCTGGTGCTCGATTACGAGCGGGCCATGCTGCGCCTGGCGGCGGACTCCGGCGAACCCCGGCTCTACGACCTCTCGGCGCATTATGTGTGGGTGGGGGAGCGCACCCGTCAACTCGACGGCGCCCATATCGCCTTCGCAGAGGTGATCGCCAACCCGATCGGCGTGAAGATCGGACCCACCATGACGCCGGAACTGGCCGTCGAGTACGTCGAACGCCTTGACCCGCAGAACAAGCCGGGACGGCTGACGCTGGTCACCCGGCTGGGCAACCACAAGGTGCGCGATCTGCTGCCACCGATCATCGAGAAGGTCCAGGCCACCGGACATCAGGTGATCTGGCAGTGCGATCCCATGCACGGCAACACCCACGAGTCGTCCACCGGGTACAAGACCCGCCACTTCGACCGCATCGTCGACGAGGTGCAGGGGTTCTTCGAGGTGCACCGGGGGCTGGGCACCCACCCCGGCGGCATCCACGTCGAGATCACCGGCGAGAACGTCACCGAATGCCTCGGCGGCGCCCAGGACATCTCCGACACCGACCTGTCCGGTCGCTACGAAACCGCGTGCGACCCG
>CAIWCQ010000368.1 GCA_903911165.1 uncultured Actinomycetes bacterium
CGGCGGCGTCCGCCACGGGATCCGGCAGGCCGACAACTTCACCCCGCCGTTCGATCTCGACGGCCGACTCGTCGGCGAGGCCACATTCGTGTTACCGGCCGATCTGCCGCTGGGCTACCACCGGCTGCACCTGCGGTCCGGAAACGGCGAGTCCGACACCGCGCTGATCGTCACGCCGGCGTGGCTGGGGCTGCCGACGCGGATGGGCGGCCGGCGCGCCTGGGGCCTGGCCACCCAGCTCTACAGCGTGACCTCGGCAGGTTCCTGGGGCGTCGGGGACCTGGTCGATCTCGCGGATCTGGCGGTGTGGGCAGGATCCCGGCACCGGGCCGACTACGTCCTGGTCAACCCCCTGCATGCGGCCGCGCCCACCGCGCCCATGGAGCCCTCCCCCTACCTGCCCACCTCCCGGCGCTTCGCCAGCCCGATTTATCTGCGGGTCGAGGCCATTGTCGAGTTCGCCGCACTGACCGGACGAGGTCGGATACGCCGACTGCAGCGGGCCTGCGCGCAGCGGGCGCGCAAGGACGACACCATCGACCGGGATGCGGCGTGGGCGGCCAAACGCGAAGCACTGCAACTGCTTTACCGGGTGCCGCGCTCAGCTGGGCGCCAGCAGGCGTTCGAGGCTTTCAGAGACCGCGAGGGCGACGCACTCGATGACTTCGCCACCTGGTGCGCGCTCGCCGAGAAGTACGGCGATGACTGGCGAGCGTGGCCGGAGGGTCTGCAACACCCCGACAGTCCGGAGGTCGGCGCGTTCGCCGCACGCCATCACCGCGCGGTCGACTTCCACCGCTGGTTGCAGTGGCAACTCGACGATCAACTTGCGGCCGCCCAGTCCCAGGCCGTCCGAACCGGGATGGCGCTGGGCATCATGGCCGACCTAGCCGTGGGAGTGCATCCGTGCGGAGCCGACGCCTGGTCGATGCAGGACGTTCTGGCGCTCGGGGTTTCCGCCGGCGCACCGCCCGATGAGTTCAACCAGCTGGGCCAGGACTGGTCACAGCCGCCGTGGCGACCGGACCGGCTCGAGCAACTCGGCTACCAGCCGTTCCGGTCGCTGATCGCCGCGATCCTGCGGCATGCCGGCGGAGTGCGCATCGACCACATCATCGGACTGTTCCGGATGTGGTGGATCCCCAAGGACGCCCCGCCGGCCCACGGCACCTATGTGCGGTACAACCACGACGCGATGATCGGCATCGTCGCACTCGAGGCGCACCGGGCGGGCGCGGTGGTGGTGGGTGAGGATCTGGGCACCGTGGAACCGTGGGTGCGCGACTATCTGCGCGAGCGCGGCCTGCTGGGCACCTCGATCCTGTGGTTCGAACACGATTTCGGCGGTCGCGGGCCGTTGCCGGCCGAACACTGGCGCGACCTGTGCCTGTCTTCGGTGACCACGCACGATCTGCCTCCCACTCCCGGTTATCTGGCCGGTGAGCATGTCAAGTTGCGGCACGCGCTGGGATTGCTCACCCGCCCCAAGTCCGAGGAACTGGCCGCCGACAAGGCCGAGCAGGCCGGCTGGATGGCCGAGTTGCGCCGAGTCGGACTGCTCGGCCCCGACGGGGCCGACGAGGAGGACGTCATCCTCGCGCTGTACCGATACCTGGGGCGCACGCCGTCGCGACTGCTGGCGCTCTCACTGGCCGATGCGGTCGGTGAGCGGCGTACCCAGAATCAGCCCGGAACCACCGACGAGTACCCGAACTGGCGAGTGCCGTTGGCCGGCCCCGACGGGAAACGGGTGTTCCTTGAAGACGTCTTCACCGACCAGCGGGCCGCGGCGCTGGCCGAAGCGTTGCGAGCGGCCACCGATCCATCCGGCGGCTAACGCACACCCTCCGCGGCCTCGGCGAGTGCGTCGCGGGCTGAGCGTCGGCGCAATTCGATCACGTCGCCGAGTTGGCGTGCCAGCCGATTATCCTGCTGCGCAACGGTGTTCATCGCGTCCCGGGATACGCCGATGACGACCGTGTCGGTGATCGCGTCCATCCCGATGATCATTCGCTGCCGGGTTAGCGCGGTGCCGCCGAAGTGATCACCGGCGCCAAGTTCCCCCAGCGAGATCCGCCGACCGTCGTCGGCCGTCACGAACATTTCGGCGGTTCCCTCGATGATGAAGCCGACCGACGTCGGGATGGTGTCGACGGCCTGGATCAATTCGCCGCCGGCGTAGGGCAGCAGACGGGCGCCGCTGAGCATCGTGGCGAGTTCGTTCTCGTCCACGCCCAGCGAGGCCACTGCGGGGCCCAGGTGTTCGGCCATGAAGTCGCGTTTCTCCCGGTTGCCGGACTTCACGTTGTCGAGGTGCAGTCCGGCACGCTGCGCGGCGTACCAGGTCCGATGCTGCAGAGTGTCGGCCGTCGCGGCCTCGTCGGCCGGCGAGGCGATCGGCACCGACACCCGGTAGGCACCGGCGCCGAGTGCGGTCACCGACGCCGGGATACCGGCCAGTTTGGCCGGCAGTGCTGCGGCGACGGCGAGCAGGGTGTCCCTGACCTCACCGGGTGGGTCGTCGGCGGCGAAGGTCAGGGTGGCCCTCGCCTTGAAGTACGGCGCGGTGGTTCGGCTGAGGTTGACGAACGAGTCCTC
>CAIWCQ010000369.1 GCA_903911165.1 uncultured Actinomycetes bacterium
GATGCTGGCGGTGACCGCTCTGCAGGGAATCGTCGCGATCGGCGCGGTGTACTTCGGTTCCCGCACCGGCATGGGGTTCGGCCGCGATCTGCGCGCGGCTATGTTCAGCCACGTCATCTCGCTTTCCGAGACCGAGACCGCCCGCTTCGGAGCGCCGACGCTGCTGACCCGCACCACCAACGACGTCCGCCAGGTCCAGGTCCTCGTCCAGATGACCGCAACCGTCCTGGTGACCGCGCCGATCATGGGTATCGGGGGCATCGCCATGGCGGTCCATCAAGATGCCGGGCTGGCCTGGCTACTGGCGGTCAGTGTTCCGGTGCTGGCGGTGGGCAACTTCCTCATCGTGTCGAGGATGCTGCCGATCTTCCGCAGCATGCAGCAGCGCATCGACGCCATCAACCGCATCCTGCGCGAACAGTTGGCCGGCGTCAGGGTCGTCCGGGCCTTCGGTCGCGAACCGTTCGAAGAACAACGTTTCGACGCCGCCAACCATGCCGTCGCCGATGCCACCCTGGTCGCCGGTCGCTGGCAGGCCCTGATGCTGCCGGTGACCACGCTGACCATCAACATCTCCAGCGTCGCGCTGATCTGGTTCGGTGGACGACTCATCGATGCCGGCCGGATGCAGGTCGGCTCGCTGATCGCGTTCCTGTCCTACTTCATGCAGATCCTAATGGCCGTTCTGATGGCCACCCTGGTTCTTGCGATCCTGCCGCGAGCCTCGGTCTGCGCCGAACGCATCACCGAGGTGCTGAACACCAGGGCCGCGATCAGCAGTCCGTCCTCGCCACGCAGACCGACGGGTGCCATTCGCGGCGGGGTCGTACTCGACGAGGTCGAATTCAGCTATCCCGGTGCAGAGCAGCCTGTGCTGCAGGGGATTTCGTTCACCGTCCGACCGGGGTCGACTACTGCCATCGTGGGCGGCACAGGTTCGGGCAAGTCCACGCTGGTGTCGTTGATCTGCCGACTCTACGACGCCGACGTGGGCACGGTCTGCATCGACGACATCGATGTACGCGACTACGACACCGAGTACCTGTGGTCCGCCCTGGGCCTGGTACCGCAGCGGGGATACCTGTTCGCCGGCACCGTCGCCGACAACCTGCGGTACGGCAGGGCCGATGCAACCGATGACGAGATGTGGGGAGCACTGCGGGTGGCCGCGGCGGAGGACTTCGTGGCCGCTCATCCCGACGGGCTTGGAATGCCAGTGGCCCAGGCCGGGATCAATCTTTCCGGCGGCCAGCGACAACGGTTGGCGATCGCTCGCGCGGTGATCCGCGAACCCGCGATATATGTGTTCGACGACGCGTTCAGCGCGCTAGACACCATTACCGAGGCTCGGATCCGGGAGGCACTGCGCAGGGTGTCGGCGAATGCGACAGTCATCGTTGTGGCGCAGCGCATTTCGACAGTCGCACAGGCTGATCAGATCATCGTTGTGGACGGTGGCCGGATGGTGGGATCGGGTCGCCACGACGAACTGTTGGATCACTGCCCGCAGTACCGCGAGTTCGTCGACTCCCAGGCGGTAGGCGCCGGGGTGGGAGGCCTGCGGTGACCGCGCCTCCGATGCGCCGCGGACCCGCGGCGATGACCGATCCCGGCGACATCCGGTCCCGCGACTTCGCGGCCTCGGCCCGGCGTCTACTTCGCCGGCTGCGAGCACACCGCGCCGCGATCGCCGGGGTGCTTGCGTTGTCGCTCGGGGGCGTAGCACTCTCGGTGATCGGGCCGCGCGTTCTTGGGCACGCCACCGATCTGCTGTTCAACGGAGTGATCGGACGACAGTTACCGGCCGGGATCACCAAATCGGAGGCTATCGCCGAGGCCAGAGGACGCGGAGACAACAACTTCGCCGATCTGCTCAGCGGCATGGACGTAGTACCGGGTCGAGGAGTCGACTTCGCCGCGGTGGGCCGTACCCTGTTGCTCGCACTGATCATGTATCTCGTTGCGGCGCTTTTTATCTGGGCTCAAGCTCGGCTGCTGAACACCATCGTCGCGCGAACCGTCACTACGTTGCGATCCGATGTCGAAAAGAAGGTCCATCGGTTGCCGCTGTCGTACTTCGACACCCGCCAGCGCGGGGAACTATTGAGCCGGGTCACCAACGATGTCGACAATATCTCGGTATCGGTGTCGATCGCCATCAGTCAGCTGTTCACGGCGGTGCTGACCATTTTCGCGGTGGCGGTGATGATGCTGACCATCTCTGTGCTGCTGACCCTGATCACGCTGGCGACCGTCCCATTGTCGCTGTGGGTGACGCGGACGATCGCGCGCCGGTCGCAGCGAATGTTCGTTGCGCAGTGGGCCGGTACCGGCCGACTCAATGCCCACATCGAGGAGACCTACAGCGGTTTCAC
>CAIWCQ010000370.1 GCA_903911165.1 uncultured Actinomycetes bacterium
CATCGGCAGCCGGGAGACCTATATCCCGGCGCTGCTGGACCATTCGATAGATCTGGTGCCGGACTACACCGGCAACCTGCTTCAGTACTTCGACCCGACGAGCACGGTCACCATCCCCGATCGGGTGGAGTCGGCATTGCAGCGGAAGCTTCCGGGCGATCTGTCGATCCTCACCCCGGCCCCAGCCAACGACACCGACACGGTGACCGTGACCGAGGCGACCGCCAACAGGTGGAAACTGACGACGATCGCCGATTTGGCGCCGTACTCAGCGCAGGTGAAATTCGGTGCGCCGTCGGAGTTCCTGCAGCGCGCCGTGGGGTTGGCCGGCCTCAAGGCCAAGTACGACCTGGACATCACGTCCGCGAATTTCGTCGCGATCAGCGACGGCGGCGGCCCGGCGACGGTCCGTGCGCTCCTCGATGGCACTGTCACCGCGGCGAACATCTTCAGCACTTCACCGGCGATTCCACAGAACAAATTGGTGGTGCTCAGCGATCCCAAAAACAACTTCCTGCCCGGCAACGTGGTGCCGCTGATCAGCTCTGCGAAGAAGTCGACTGCACTCAAGACCGTTCTGGATGCGGTATCGGCCGAGTTGACCACCAAGGGCCTGACCGAACTCAATGCCGCGGTGACGGGCAACTCCGGTGTTGACCCTGACGAGGCGGCCCGCAAGTGGGTGCTCGACAACGGGTTCGACAAGCCGGTCGGCAAGTAGATGATCACCTTCACCGATGTCTCCAAGCGATATCCCGACGGAACCGTGGCGGTCGACAGCCTGAATTTGGAGATCCCCGAAGGCAGCCTCACTGTTTTCGTCGGGCCATCGGGATGCGGAAAGACCACCTCGATGCGGATGATCAACCGGATGGTCGCGCCGACCACGGGAGTGGTCACCCTCGCCGGCCAGGATGTGTCGACGGTCGATCCGGTCACGTTGCGACTGGGCATCGGTTACGTCATTCAAAGCGGCGGTCTGATGCCGCACCAGCGGGTGATCGACAACGTGGCATGTGTTCCGGTACTCAAGGGACAGTCCCGGCGGGCGGCACGCCGGGCGGCCTACGACGTTTTGGCGCGGGTGGGCCTCGACCCGAAACTGGGCGAGCGATATCCGGGGCAACTCTCCGGTGGTCAGCAGCAACGTGTCGGGGTGGCGCGGGCACTGGCCGCCGATCCGCCGATCCTGCTGATGGATGAACCTTTCTCGGCGGTCGATCCGGTGGTTCGCGACGAACTCCAAGCCGAGATGTTGCGTTTGCAGAGCGAGTTGCGCAAGACCATCGTTTTCGTGACCCACGACATCGACGAGGCGATCAAACTCGGCGATGCGGTGGCCGTCTTCAGTTCCGGGGGTTCGCTTCAGCAGTACGACGCGCCGGCTCGTTTGTTGTCCAACCCCGCCAACGACTTCGTGTCGGGATTCATCGGTGCCGACCGCGGCTACCGCGCCCTACAATTCTCAAGCGCGTCAGAACTTGTGCTGCAACACATTCCGACGCTGAACCCCGACGAAATTGATTCCACCGACCTGATGCCGGGCGAGTGGCGGCTTGTCGTCCGCGAAGACGGCTCACCGTTCGGATGGATCGACGCCGGTGGGGTGGACCGGCACCGCGCCGGTAGCGAAATCTACGACAGCATGACTGCGGGCGGTTCGCTGTTTCATCATTCGGACGGGACGCTGCGGTCCGCACTCGACGCGGCGTTATCCTCGCCGTCGGGTATCGGGGTGGCTGTCGATGAATTCGGTGCGGTCGCCGGCGGCGTCCTCGCCGACGACGTCGTCAGTGCACTCGCCGCGCAACGCCAAGCGCCACCGCCGACAACGGACTAACAGCAGTGAACTACCTACTGAACCATCTGGACACCGCGTGGGCGTTGACGCTGATCCATTTACGGCTCTCGCTGATCCCGGTGATAATCGGACTACTGATCGCTGTGCCGTTGGGTGCGTTGGTGTGGCGCCATCGGGTGTTTAGGCGTCTCACCACCTTCACCGCCAGCCTCGTTTTCACAATTCCTTCGCTCGCGTTGTTCGTGGCGTTGCCGCTGATCATCCCCACCCGCATCCTCGACGAGGCCAACGTCATCGTCGCACTGACGCTGTACACGACCGCACTACTCGTTCGCGCGGTACCCGAAGCCCTCGACGCGGTCCCGGGCAGCGTTCGGGATGCGGCTTCCGCCCTCGGCTACACCCGAATGGGTCAGTTGCTCAAAGTCGAACTGCCACTCTCCATTCCGGTATTAGTAGCGGGTCTGCGGGTAGTGGCGGTGACCAACATCTCGATGGTCGCCGTGGGTTCGGTGATCGGCATCGGCGGATTGGGAACGTGGTTCACCGAGGGCTATCAGGCTGACAAGAGCGACCAGATCGTCGCCGGGATCATGGTGATCTTCGTGCTGGCGGTCCTCATCGACCTGATCATCGTGCTGGCCGGACGGTTCATCACGCCTTGGACGCGGCGGGTGCCGGCGACATGAACTTTCTGCGACAAGCCCTGGAATTCATCTTCTCGGCCGAGAACTGGCCCGGCCCGGCCGGACTCGGTGCGCGCATCCTCGAGCACCTGCAGTACACCGGGGTGGCTGTCGGAGTCTCGGCACTGATCGCGATCCCGATCGGTCTGATCATCGGGCACACCGGCCGGGGCGCGCTGCTGGTCGTGACCGCCGTCAACGCACTGCGGGCGCTGCCGACGCTGGGAATCCTGCTGCTCGGGGTACTGCTGTGGGGGCTGGGACTGCTGCCGCCGACGGTCGCGCTCACCCTGCTCGGCGTGCCCCCCCTGCTGGCCGGCACCTATGCGGGGATCGCCAACGTGGACCCGAACCTCGTCGACGCCGCCCGGTCGATGGGGATGACCGAGGCCCGGGTGCTCACCCGCGTGGAGATCCCCACGGCGATGCCGTTGATCCTGGGCGGACTGCGCACCGCGACCCTGCAGATCGTCGCCACCGCAACGGTGGCCGCGTACGCCAGCCTCGGCGGGTTGGGCCGGTACCTGATCGACGGGATCAAGGTCCGGCAGTTCCATATCGCTCTGGTGGGGGCGTTACTGGTGACGGTTCTGGCGTTGCTTCTCGACGCGGTGCTGGCCGCCGCAGTGTGGGTCTCGATGCCCGGATCCGGCCGGCTGCGGCGGCGGATTCCGCAGCCGCTTGTCGATGACGAGATGCGACTGGAGACCCAGCCGCCGCGCAGGACGCCCGA
>CAIWCQ010000371.1 GCA_903911165.1 uncultured Actinomycetes bacterium
ATCGGAAAGCTGTTCAGCTACGAGGGCAACGTCATCGTCATCGCCAACGGCGGGCCTGGTTTCTGCTCCGCGTCCCCGGCCGCGTTCGACTCGTTTCGCGCCGGCAACAGCGTCGACGGCACCTCTTTGTATCCGATGTGCCTGCGGGTCAACGACTTCCAGGCCCGGTACCTGCCCAATGGGCAAGCCACCTCGTTTGCGTCGAACATCGACTATCAAGCCGGGGATGACCTGGTGTCGGGAACCTGGCGGCCCTACAAGCTGGAGGTGAACCACCCGCTGCGGATCGGTGGAGACCGGGTATACCTGCAGGGCCACGGCTACGCGCCGACTTTTACCGTTACGTTCCCCGGCGGGCAGACCCGCACCCAGACCATCCAGTGGCGCCCAGATGACGCACTCACCCTGCTGTCCTCCGGCGTGGTTCGCGTCGACCCACCGGCCGGGTTGTATCCGCCGGATCAGCGACGCAAACACCAGATCGCGATCACCGGGCTGCTCGCGCCGACCCAGCAGCTGGACGGCACCCTGTTGTCGTCGGGTTTCCCGGCGCTGAATGACCCCGCGGTGGCGATCGACATCTACCGCGGTGATGCCGGCCTAGACAGCGGACGGCCGCAGTCGCTGTTCACCCTCGATAGCCGTCTCATCGAGCAGAAGCGGCTGACCAAGGTCAAGCGAATCAACCTGACCCTCGGTCAGGACGTGCGACTCGACGACGGCACGGTGGTGCGCTTCGACAAGGCGACCCCGTTCGTCAACCTGCAGGTTTCGCACGACCCCGCCCAGGTGTGGGTGCTGGTGTCGGCGATGACGATGATGGCCGGACTGCTGGTCTCGCTGATCGTGCGCCGGCGCCGGGTGTGGGCGCGGATCACCCCTGATGGCCCCGGTACGGTGAGGGTGGAGTTGGGCGGGCTGGCCCGCACCGACAATTCTGGTTGGGGCGGCGAGTTCGACTCGCTCACCCGGCGAGTGGCGGAGGCGGATCGCAGATGAACACCGAGAGCATTGACATCGGCCTGGCCCGGTATTCCGATTGGGCGTTCACCGCCTCGGTTGTCGTCCTGGTACTGGCCCTGCTGCTGCTTGCCGTCGAACTGGCCTCGAGTCGGAGCCGCCGGGTCGAGCAGCGTGAACTGGTAGCCGCCGGCCGCGTCGGGGCCGACGCCGATCGGCCCGGCCGGGTAGTCGAGGCACCGGCACCGACACTGTCGGACCGATTCGGGAAGGCCGGCCTTTCTCTGGTCTATCTCGGAACCGCACTGCTGTTCGGGTGCATCGTCCTGCGGGGGCTGTCCACATCCCGGGCGCCCTGGGGCAACATGTATGAGTTCATCAACCTGACGAGCCTGTGTGGACTGCTCGCCGCCGCGGTGGTGCTGCGCAGACCGGCGTACCGGTCGCTGTGGGTGTTCGTGCTCGTCCCGGTGCTGATTCTGCTGACGGTGTCGGGCCGCTGGCTCTACACCCACGCCGCACCGGTCATGCCCGCACTGCAGTCCTACTGGTTGCCGATCCACGTCTCGGTGGTCAGCCTCGGCTCCGGGGTGTTCCTGGTGGCCGGCGTCGCCAGCATCCTGTTCCTACTGAAGATGTCGCGTTACGGCGAACCAGGACGATCAGACTCCATGCTGGCGCGGATCGTCTCCCGCCTGCCGGATGCGCAGGCGTTGGACCGGATCGCCTACCGCACCACGATCTTCGCGTTCCCGGTATTCGGCTTCGGGGTCATCTTCGGTGCCATCTGGGCTGAGGAGGCCTGGGGCCGCTACTGGGGCTGGGATCCCAAGGAGACGCTGTCGTTCATCGCGTGGGTGATCTACGCGGCGTACCTGCACGCGCGATCGACAGCGGGCTGGCGCGACAAGAAAGCCGCGTGGATCAATGTCGCGGGATTTGTCGCGATGCTGTTCAACCTGTTCTTCATCAACCTGGTGACCGTGGGCCTGCACTCCTACGCCGGAGTCAGCTAGTAGCCGGAGTCGGCTAGTGGGGATTCTTTTCGCCGCCGCCGAGTTTCCAGAGGAAGTCCGGGTCGTCGTCGGGTCCGATGACCCGGGTGGGAGGCTTCTGGGCGTTTGCGCGCACGGCCCGCACGCCGAAGTAGGCCACCGCGGCGACGGCAAAGATGATCAGCAGGTAAAGCACAAGAAAACCTCCTTCGTTCGAATATACGCGCGTCGGTACTCTGGGTTCCGTGACGGATCTCAACAGCGGCGACGGCCGCAGCGACGGACGCACTACCGGCCGCCTGCTCGCCGACGTGGTGGCCTACACGATGGCGCGGCTGGCTCTGGTGGCAGCGTTGACGGCGGTCATCTTCTACGGCGCACATCTGATCGGCATCGAGGAGTTTCCGCTGGTGGTCGCGATGCTGTTCGCGATCGTGATCTCGCTGCCGCTGGGGATCTGGTTGCTGGCCCCACTGCGCCGCCGCGCCACCGCTGGCATCGCGCAGGTTGATGAGCGTCGCCGCAGTGACCGCGAGCAGTTGCAGGCCCGACTGCGCGGCGAGGCTGGGTCGTAGCGGCGGCTCAGCGGCCGAACGCCAGCGCGCTCGCCACCGCGACCGACCACACCAGCATGGTCAGACCGGTGTCGCGTAACACCGCGATGAG
Organism: uncultured Actinomycetes bacterium; assembly: GCA_903911165.1. GTDB lineage: Bacteria > Actinomycetota > Actinomycetes > Mycobacteriales > Mycobacteriaceae > Mycobacterium. Next base: position 2,622 of record CAIWCQ010000371.1, read on the forward strand.
GTCTCGTCCGCCCTGCCCGCGGCGCACCGGCCCGGCGGCCCGGACCGCCAGGGGCACCGCGAGCAGACCCAGTGCGCACCATGGCGTGGCACGCATCAACGCCACCGTGAGGATCCCGGCCAGCCCCAGCAGCGACTGGTAGAGCACTCGGGTGCGGGCATCGCCGATCCGGACCGCCAGCGTCATCTTGCCGCTGACCGCGTCGGTGGGGATGTCACGCAGGTTGTTGGCCACCAGCACCGCCGAGGACAGCGCGCCGGTGGCCACCGCCAGCGTCACCCCGACGAGGTCGATCCGCAGCGCCTGGGTGTACTGCGTGCCCAGTACCGCAACCAGACCGAAGAAGACGAACACCGCGACCTCGCCGAAACCGGAGTAGCCGTAGGGCCGGGAGCCCCCGGTGTACCCCCAGGCGGCGGCGAGGCACGCCGCACCCACCGCGATCAGCCACGGTGCGCTCAGCAATGCCAGTGCCACACCGGCGGCGGCGGCGAGCACGAGGCTGATGATTGCCGCGGCCAGGACGGAGCGCGGGGCCGCGACTTTCGAGCCCACCAGTCGCAGCGGTCCGGCGCGTTCGTCGTCGGTGCCGCGGATCCCGTCGGAGTAGTCGTTGGCGTAGTTCACCCCGATGATGAGGCTGATCGACACCGCCAGGGCCAACAGGGCCTTCCACCACAGCGCGCCGTCCAGCCAGGCCGCCGCACCGGTGCCGGCGATCACCGGGGCGATCGCGTTGGGCAGGGTGCGCGGGCGCGCGCCGGAGATCCACTGCGCGAGAGTCGCCATCAGTGACCGGCCAGTTCCAGGACGAGGTTGATGGTGCTTGCCAGCACGACCGCGCCCAGCACGAACGACACCAGTCCCTGGGCGAGCACCGACCCCCGCATGGGCCGGCTGGCCAGATCGGTGTCGGAGACCTGGTAGGTCATGCCCACCGTGAATGCCAGATAGGCGAAGTCGAGGAAGCGCGGCCGGTAGTCGCTTTGGTGGAACTGGACGACATCCGGTTCGCCACCCAGGTAGTACAGCTGCGCGTAGCGCAGCATGAAGGTGGTGTGGACGGTCATCCAGGCCGCGATGACGCTGAGGACGCCGATCGCCGCCTCGCCGAGTTGACGTTCGCCTCCGGCGGCGGCCAGCAGATAGCCCACGCCGACCAGGCTGGCGATGCTCGCGAGCAGCACGACGAGGTGGGACGCCGTCGGTGCGCCGTCCTGGTGTCGCTGCCTGACGTGGTTCTCGGTCTGGGCGCCATCCAGTGGCGCCACCACCAACCACGTTGCGGCGAGGTAGACGGTCGCGGCAACGATCCAGCCGACCGCCGGCGAATAGTGCCATTCGTTGCGCACCGTGCCGGTCAGTACCGCGGCCAGCACCCCCAGCGTCAACGCCATTGCCATCCGGACCATGGCGGTGAGCCTAACGGTGCCGGGGCGCATACTGGTCCGGTGAAAACAAAGATCTGCGAGCAGTTCGGCATCGAATTCCCACTGTTCGCGTTCAGCCACTGCCGCGACGTCGTCGCCGCGGTGAGCAATGCGGGTGGATTCGGTGTCCTCGGCGGGGTGGCGTTCACTCCCGATCAACTCGAGCAAGAGTTGTGCTGGATCGACGACCACGTCAACGGCAAGCCCTACGGCGTCGACATCATCGTTCCGGCCAAGTTCGAGGGCAAGGGCGAGAACCTGACCGCGGCCCAACTCGCCGATCGCATTCCGGAGGATCACCGCAGTTTCATCGCCGATTTGCTTGCCGAGCACGACATTCCGATCGAAGAGACGCGCATCGCGTCCTCGGCACTCTCCGGCGACACCGGCCGGAGTCTGCTGGAGGTCTCGTTGAAGCACCCGATCAAGCTGATGGCCAATGCCCTGGGCGTGCCGCCGGACTACATGATCGCCGCCGGTAAGGAACGTGGCATTCCGGTGGCGGCGCTGGTCGGCGCCAAAGAGCACGCGATCAAGCAGGTGCACGCCGGCGTCGACCTGATCGTCGCCCAGGGCACTGAGGCCGGCGGCCACTGCGGCGAAGTCACCACCTTGGTGCTCATCCCGGAGGTGCTCGACGCGATCGCCGAGATCCCGGGCGGCAAGGATGTTCCGGTGCTCGCGGCGGGCGGAATCGTGACCGGCCGGCAGATGGCGGCGTGCGTGGCGATGGGCGCGGCCGGGGCTTGGACCGGTTCGGTGTGGTTGACCACCGAGGAGGCCGAGACCGCGCCGCATACCAAACTGAAGATGCTGACGGCTTCCTCGCGCGACACCATCCGCTCGGCGGGTCGCACCGGAAAGCCATCCCGGCAACTGGTGTCGGACTGGACCAACGCCTGGGCGCCCAACCCCGGTGGCCGGGCGCCGCTGCCGCTGCCGCTGCAGGCGATGGTCGCCGAGCCGGCGCTGCGCCGCATCGACAAGCTCGCCCAGAACGGACACCCGGGTGCCCAGGCGCTGTCGACCTACTGGGTCGGGCAGGGGGTGGGTCTGATGAACAAGATCAAGCCCGCCCGCGAAGTGGTACTGGAGTTCATCGAGGACTACCTGTCGGCAGCCGAACGGCTGTGCCGCTCGATCGAGGATTGAGGGTGACGCGGCCGACGCCTGGCCTGCGACCGCAATTCGAGGACGTCCAGCACCATTACGACCTCTCCGACGATTTCTTCGCGTTGTTCCTAGACCCAACCCGCACCTACAGCTGCGCCTACTTCGAGCGTGACGACCTCACACTCGAGCAGGCCCAGATCGCCAAGATCGATCTGGCGCTGGACAAACTTGGACTCCAACCGGGCATGACGCTGCTCGACATCGGCTGCGGATGGGGTGCGGCCTCACTGCGTGCGCTGCAGCGTTACGACGTCAACGTCATCGCGCTGACCCTCAGCCGCAACCAGCAGTCCTACGTCGAAGGGTTGCTCGCACAGTCCGGCAGCACGCGGTCGGCGCGGGTGCTGCTGGAGGGCTGGGAGCGCTTCCACGAGCCGGTGGACCGGATCGTCGCGATCGGACCGCTCGAGCATTTCGGCTACGACCGCTACGACGAGTTCTTCAGCAGGGCTTATGAATTGCTGCCGTCCGACGGCACCATGCTGCTGCACTGCATCGTGGCGTCCAGCAAGGCTGAACTCGCCGAGCGCAACCTGCCGGTGACGATGCAACTGCTGCGATTCATCAAATTCATCATCGACGACATCTTCCCCGGCGGTCGCCTACCACTGGTGGCGATGGTCGAGGAGCACGCCGCCCGCGCCGGGTTCGCGGTGAGCCGGGTCCAGCCGCTGCAACAGCACTACGCGCGGACCCTCGACCTGTGGTCCGCGGCCCTGGAATCGCGGCGGGACGAGGCGATCGCGATCCAGTCCACCGAGGTCTACGACCAGTACATGAGGTACCTGACCGGGTGCGCCGAGTTGTTCCGCGACGGCTACACCAACGTGTGCCAATTCACTCTCGACAAGTCCCCGCAGCGCTGACCTGCGCTACGCGGCGGCCAGTGGCAATCGCACCTCGAAGCGGGCACCGGAGGTGAGGTTGTGTGCGGACAGTGTTCCTCGGTGGGCCCTGACCAGGCCGGCGGCGATCGCCAGGCCGAGTCCGGAACCGCTGGGCAATGACGAATCCGACCGGGGCACACGGTGATTGGATCCCCGGTAGGCGATGTCGAACACCCTCGGTAGGTCCGCGGCGTCGATGCCGACACCGGTGTCGTCGACTCGGGCCCACGCTCCGTTGTCGTCGGCGCCGACCGCCAGTGTCACCGACCCGCCGGCCGGAGTGTGGGCGATCGCATTGGCCACCAGATTGGAGAGCACCCGCACCAGCGCACGGTCACTGCCGATCACCCGGACCGGTATGTCGGGCAGGTCGACCCGCAACGCCACTCCCGCGCGATCGGCGGCAATGCGGTGGGTGGTCAGCACGTCGTCGACAACCTCGTCGAGTGCCACCCGGTCGTAGGGTGCGGTCACCGCGCCGGCATTGATCTTCGCCATCTCAAACAGGTCGTCGACCATCTCGGAAAGCCGGATGGTTTCCTGCTCGATGTTCTTCGCCTGGGTGCGCACTTCGTCCTTGCCCACCACACCGTCGGCGATCGCCTCTGCAAGAGCCCGGATACCGGCCAGTGGCGTCCGCAGGTCGTGGCTGACGAAGGCCACCAACTGCCGGCGGGACTGCTCGGCCATCCGCTCAGCGTCTTGAATTTCCTTCTCCCACACCGTTCGCCGGGCCTGATAGCGGGCCAGCATCACCGCGGCCGGCAGTGTGACAACAGCCACGATCACCAGTACCACCGCGATCGCCTTGAACGTGCTGCCCACCATGAACTGACTTGCCAGGAACACCCCGGCGAAGGTCGCCAGGGTAGGGATGAGCACCAATGCGACCATGCTCACCGTCAGCGACCACGAACGAGCCAGCCGAATGATCAGCCCACCGATGATCACCACCGGCAGCGAACCGCCCAGCGCCAGCAGGGCGACTTCGGTCAGATCACCCGGTAGCAAGGTCACCGCCGCCGGCGTCACCCCGCCACAGGTAGCCGCGGCCCCAGACGGTCTGCACGCGATGGTGTTCGCCGAGTTTGGACCGCAACCGCTTGACGTGAACGGTGACGGTCGACAGGTCACCGAAATCCCAGTTCCACACTCGCTTGAGTAATTCCTCGCGGGAGAACACGGTGTCGGTGTGGGTCATGAAGAACAGCAGCAGGTCGAATTCCCGGTTGGTCAGGCCGACAGACTGGCCGGCAACGGTGACCGCGCGTGCCGCGGTGGAGACGGTGAGTTCGCCGACGCTGATCTCCAACGGCACCGCCGAGGGCGGTGCCGGTGTGCGGCGCAGCACCGAACGCACTCGCAGGGCCAACTCCCGTGGGCTGAACGGCTTGGTCAGATAGTCGTCGGCGCCGGCCTCCAGTCCCGCGATGCGGTCGTCCTCCTCGCTGAGTGCGGTCAGCAGAATCACCGGCACGGTGTAGTCGCCGCCCTGGCGCAACGTCCGGCACAGCGAGAGCCCGTTCGGGCCCGGCATCATCACGTCGAGCACGGCGACGTCGATCCGCTCGGTGCTCAGAACCCGCAGCGCCTCGTTGCCGTCGCCGACGACCCGAACCTCCAGGCCGTCTCGTTCGAGGTACCGGCGCACGACGTCACGCACCACCGCGTCATCGTCGGCGATCAGAACCCGGGACGGCAACATTAGAGGAGCCTAGTGGTGAATCAGAGGCGCCCAGTGGTGAGATCACCGGACCTGCTGCGTCGTCACTGTTTAGTCACCCCTGTTTGGTTACTCCCGCGTGGTCACCGCGTGTGGAAATCGACGCGCTTTTCGGGCACCGCCCGCGCCTGCGCGTTTCACCAACCGTAGGCACCCGGACCGGCGCCGTCGGCGTAGCGTTCGCGCAGCGTCCGTCGGTCGAGTTTGCCACTCGCCAGACGCGGCAGTTCGTCGATGAAGTGCAGTTCGCGCGGCGCGGCGGTTGGGTCCAGCGACAGCGCGAGGAACTCTCTGACCTCCTCCAGTGTCGGCCATGGCACCGCGGGATCGGCGACCACCGCGGCCACCACCCGTTGGCCGAGGTGGTCGTCGGCCAACCCGAACACCGCACAGTCCTCGACCGCCCGATGGCGCGACAGCGCCGCCTCGACCGGGCCTGGCATGACCGTCAGACCACCGGTCGTGATGGCCTCGTCTGCCCTGCCGAGCACCACCAACAGCCCCGAATCATCCAGTGCTCCACTGTCATCGGTGTGGAACCAGCCCGGTTCGGCGAACGGATCGGGTTGGGTGGGGTTGCGATACCCCTTGGCGAGGGTGGCACCGCCGACGACGATGCGGCCCGAACCGGTGTCGGTCGGGCCGTCGATCCGCACCCGCACCTCATCCAGTGGCACGCCGTCGTAGACGCATCCGCCGGCGGTCTCGGCCGATCCATAGGTGCGCACCACGGTGATGCCGGCCGCGCGAGCGCCGTCGACGATCGATGGAGGTGCCGGGCCGCCGCCGATCAGCACCGCGTCCAGTTCGGCCAGTGCCGCCGTCGCCGCCGGGTCGCGCAGAGCCTTCGCCAGTTGATTGGCCACCAGTGCGGTGTAGCGGCGCCCGGAGCCGAGTTGGGCCACCGCCGCGGGAAGGTGGCTCACCTCGAATCCCTCGCAGAGGTTGAGTTCCACCGGCACCGTCCCAGCCAGCACGCTGCGGATCAGCACCTGCATCCCGGCAATGTGGAAGGTCGGCAGCGCCAGCAGCCAGGTACCCGGCCCGCCCAGCCGGTCGTGGGCGGCTGAGGCGCCGGCGATCAGCGCGGCCGGCGTCAACATCGCCCCCTTGGGTGTGCCCGTGGTGCCGGAGGTGGAAATGACCAGCGCGACGTCGTCATCGATGTCCTCGCCGATACGCAAAGACGTTGTCAGCAGGTCGCTTTCGCGCAGATCGCCGGCCGGGACGGGAACCAGTGGACCGTCGCGTCCGTCGAGCACGCCCTCCAGTGCGGCGAGGAGGGACAGCGCTGACGGCTCCCGTGGAACCGCCAGCGCGCGCAGGATGGCTATTCGGCGTCCTCGGTGTCGCGCGGATCGTCCAGGGGCCAGCCGTGTGCCGCCAGTCTCTCCCGAACCCGGTCGACGTCGGCCGGGGCCGGCAACTCGTTGGTGATCCGCATGATCTCCACGCTGATGTCGGCGAAGTCCGGTGCCGTCAGATCTTTAAGTTCGTGGGCGATCAGGATCACCTCATCAGTGGTGAGCCGCCGCGCCAGCAAAGCGAGGATCGGCAGGTAGTCGGTCTCCGGAACTCCGGAGGGGTAGCCCGCGCGCAACCATGACACGACCGAGTTGAGGAACCGGTTCACTGCGTCACCTCCTCGTTAAGGGTGTCCGCAGCCGCTGGCACACCGGGTTGAGATTAGTGGTTTCCGTGTTGCGGCGACCGATTTAGCGAATCTGGTCAGGATTCCGGGAATCGGATACGGAGCCGGAACTGATAGTGAACGGCAGATGAACAGCTGGGACGTTCCGGTGAACTTGCTGCTCAACGGCGGATTGGTGATGTGCCAAAGATTGGACTAACGCCGTCGGTCGGACGCACAATAACGCCCGTGACCACAGAGACGATCATCCTGGTGTTGCTGATAGCAACCGCCCTGGCTTTTGACTTCACCAATGGCTTCCACGACACCGGGAATGCGATGGCGACCTCGATCGCCACCGGTGCGCTCAAGCCGAAGACCGCGGTGGTGCTGGCCGGAGTCCTGAACCTGGTCGGCGCCTTCCTCTCGGTCGAGGTCGCCATCACGGTCACAACGAACGTTTTGAAGATCCAGAGCAAAGAGACGGGGCAGTTGCTCCCCGGTATCGACGGGTCGATGGGCCTGACCATCATCTTCGCCGGCCTCATCGGCGGCATCCTGTGGAACCTGCTCACCTGGCTGTTCGGCATCCCGTCGAGTTCCTCGCACGCCCTGTTCGGCGGCCTCATCGGCGCCGGCCTGGCCGCACTGGGCACCGCGGGCATCAACTGGTCCGGCGTCACCGAGAAGGTGCTCATCCCCGCTGTGGCCGCGCCGATCATCGCCGGCCTGGTCGCCGCCTGCGGCACCTGGCTGGTCTACCGGATCACCCGCAGAGTTCTGGCCAAGCGCCGAGAGACAGGCTTCCGCTGGGGCCAGATCGCCACCGCTTCGCTGGTCGCACTCGCCCACGGCACCAACGACGCGCAGAAGACCATGGGCGTGATCGCACTGGCGCTCATCACCACGGGCCACCTGACCGGAGACGTCAAGAACGACGGCCTGCCGATGTGGGTCATCGCCAATTGTGCGCTGGCCATCGGCCTGGGCACCTATCTCGGTGGCTGGCGCGTGATCCGCACCCTGGGCAAGGGTTTGGTGGAGATCGAGTCACCGCAGGGCTTGGCCGCCGAAGCGTCCTCGGCCGCGATCATCCTCAGCTCCAGTGC
>CAIWCQ010000372.1 GCA_903911165.1 uncultured Actinomycetes bacterium
CATCGTGCGGCCGCGGACCGCGAAGGAGATCACCCGCAGCGGAACCTTGAGGAGTTTGGCAAGCTCATAGGTTCGCGCCACCACGTCGGCTGAACTCGGTGTGCCGGGGTAGCCACAGGTGATCCGGGTGAGTACCCCGCCCCGGGGTTCGCGGTATCCGCGCGGGGCGATCGCCACCGCCACCGGCGAGGAGTGCAGCAGGCGGTCGGCGGTGGACCCGACCACGACCTGACCCAGTTGGCCGTTCGCCGAGGACCCGAGAACCAACGCCTGGGCGTCGACTTCGCCCACCACCTCCACCAGGCCGCCGGACACCGACCGGTGTGCGTGACTGTGATACTGCACCTCCAGTCGATGCGGCATCGCGTCCAGGTAGCGGCCGGCCTCCTTGGCGGAATCCGCCGCCAGTTGGTCGGCCCACGCGGCGTACTCGGCGTCGACGCGGGCCGGCGACGGCGTCGTCCACGGCTTGGGCACGATGGTCGCCACGGTCAGCGAGGTGCCCAGAGTCCGCGCTGCGCCGACTGCGAGGTTCAACGGCGCAGTGCCGCTTTTTCCGGCCAGGTAGCCGACGACGACCGTCATGGCGCGGCCACGTCCGGGGCGATCACGGCGTCGCTGGCGGAGTTGTTGAGCGCACTGTGGTGGCGGCCCCAGAGGAAGTAGAACGCCAGCACCACCGCGACCCAGGCGGCGAACGCCAGCCAGGTGTACCAGTGCAGGCTGGCCAGGATGTAGAGGCAGGCCAGCACCGAGAGCACCGGGGTGACCGGATAGCCGGGCACCTTGAACCCGCGCGGTAGGTCGGGTTCGCGGCGTCGCAGGATGATCACCGCCACCGACACGGTGATGAACGCCACCAGGGTGCCGATCGACACCATGTCGGCCAACTTGTCCAGTGGCACCAGGCCGGCCAGCAGGCCGACCACGACGGCAACCACAAACGTGTTGTTGATCGGCGTCATGGTGCGCGGGCTGACCTTGGCGAACATCGAGGGGAGCAGTCCGTCGCGGCCGATGGCGAACAGGATTCGGGTCGATCCGTACAGCGTCACCAGGGTGACCGAGAAGATCGAGATGACAGCGCCCGCGGCCAGCACCGTTCCCCAGTAATTCGCGCCGGTGACGTTGTCGAGGATGGCGGCCAGGCCGGCCTTCTGACCCTTGAACTCGGTCCAGTCCTGGGCGCCGATCGCGGCGAGGGTGACCACGATGTAGACCACGGTGACGGTCAGCAGCGCGGCCAGAATCGCCCGCGGCATCGTCCGCTGCGGATCCTTGACCTCATCGCCGGCGGTCGAGATCGCGTCGAGACCGATATAGGAGAAGAAGATCGTGCCTGCGGCCGCACTGATGCCGGCCGCACCGAACGGCGCGAAGTTCGCGAAACGGTCGGCGTTGAACGCGGTGAACGCGATCACGGCGAACATCACCAGCACACCGAGTTTGATGATCACCATCACGGCGTTCACCGCGGCCGATTCGCTGGCGCCCCTGACCAGCAGCAGGGCGCACAGCATCACCAGGAAGACGGCGGGAAGGTTGATGATCCCGGGCTCGGTGTCCCAGGGGGCTGCCGAGAACGCTTGCGGCAGATCATGTCCCAGAAAGTTTTCCAGAAGCTTATTGACGTACTGACTCCAGCCGACGGATACCGCCGCCGTGGAGACCACGTACTCCAGCAGGAGGCATGCGGCGACGCCCATCGCCACCACCTCCCCGAGAGTGGTGTAGGCGTAGGAGTACGTCGATCCGGAGACCGGGACCGCGGAGGCCAGTTCGGCATAACAGATTGCCGCCAGGCCGGCGGCGATGCCGGCGATGATGAAGGACACGACCACGCCCGGCCCGGCTTGGGGCACCGCTTCGGACAATACGAAGAAGATGCCGGTGCCGACGGTGGATCCGATGCCGAACATCGCGAGTTGGAAGGTGCCGATCGAGCGTTTGAGATGTTGGGAGGCGCCGTGTGCGACGGGCGCGTTGATAAGCGGCCTTCGCCGCAGCATCTGTTCGACAAGGGAAACCGGTGGGGCCGTCATGGGAGCCTCCTGTGGGTGCGAATCCGCCGATTATGCCTGCCCTGGTCGCTTTGTGCTGGCTAGTCATCGTGTACAAACACGCTGTGGGTACCAACGGCATCGTCATCATCGGTGGCGGCCTCGCGGCCGGTCGCACCGCGGAGCAGGTGCGCAAGTCGCAGTTCACCGGCCCGGTCACCATCGTCAGCGATGAGGCGCACCTGCCCTATGACCGGCCGCCGTTGTCTAAAGACGTCCTGCAGGACTCCGACAAGGGTATTGCGGATGTGGTGCTCAAACCCGCCGATTTCTACGCTGACAGCGACATCACCCTGCGTCTGGGCAGCGCCGCGCAGTCGCTGGATACCGCGGCTCGAAGCGTCACGCTGGCCGATGGAACCGTGCTCGGCTACGACGAACTCGTCATCGCCACCGGACTGGTGCCCAAACGCATTCCCTCGCTGCCCGACCTGGCCGGCATCCGGGTGCTGCGCTCATTGGATGACGCGCTGGCCCTGCGCCACCACGCCACGTCCGCGCGCCGCGCGGTGATCATCGGCGCGGGATTCATCGGCTGCGAGGTGGCCGCGAGTCTGCGCAAGCTGGGCGTCGACGTCGTGCTCGTCGAGCCGCAGCCCGCACCGCTGGCCTCGGTTCTCGGCGAGCAGGTGGGACAGCTGGTTGCCAGGTTGCACCGCGCCGAGGAGGTCGACCTGCGCACCGGCGTCGGAGTCGCCGGGGTGCGCGGCGACGCCGGCGCCGTCACCGCGGTGGAGTTGAGCGACGGCACCGTCGTGGACGCTGATCTGGTGGTGATCGGGATCGGGTCCCGGCCCGCCACCGACTGGCTGGCCGACAGCGGAGTGGACCTCGCCGATAAGGACAACGGGGTGCTCTGCGATGAGGTGGGTGCCACCAGCGCCGCACACGTATGGGCGCTGGGCGACGTCGCCGCCTGGCGAGACGCCACCGGACATCAGGTGCGCGTGGAGCATTGGAGCAACGTCGCCGAACAGGCCCGGGTGCTGGTGCCGGCCATGCTGGGCGTGGAGATACCCGCGCTGACCGTGGTGCCGTACTTCTGGAGCGACCAGTACGACGTGAAGATCCAATGCCTCGGCGAACCTGAACCCGGTGATGTCGTGCACCTCGTCAGCGACGACGGCCGGAAGTTCCTGGCCTACTACTCCCGCGACGGCGTGCTGGTCGGTGTCGTCGGCGGCGGGATGCCCGGCAAGGTGATGAAGGCACGGGCCAAGATCGCCGCCGGGGCGCCGGTCAGCGACGTTCTCGAGTGAGTCGGGCGTCGAGATCCTGACCCCCGGCCATCGTGTCGAACGCGTCGCCGAGTGCCTGCAGCAGTGACACCGACTCGTCGGCCAGCCAAAACTCGTGGGCGGACAGTGCGACGCCGAGCATCAGCCAGGCCAGCGTCTGCGGGATCAGGTCGCTGACCCGCGCACCGGTTCGCCGGGCCACGAAGTCGGCAACCACGGCGCGCCAGCCCGCGTACATGGTCATCGAGTAGGCCTGCAGTTCCGCGCTTTGCAGGATCACCTGCATGCGTTGGCGGTGCAGGGCGGTTCCGGTCTCGTCGAAGGTGTTGAAGTCCAGGAGCGCGGCGCGCAGGGTCGGTCCGATCGGGGCCGCCGGGTCGGTGCGGTCGAGTAACTCCGCGAAGTGCCCGAGGTAGGAATCGAAATCGCCCCACGGGATGGCGTTCTTCGAGGCGTAGTAGCGGAACAGGGTGCGGCGGGCGATACCGGAGGCGATCGCGACGTCGTCGACGCTGATCTCGCTGAACCCGTAGGTGGCGAACAGGTCCAGTGCGACGTCGGCGATGTGGTCCCGGGTGGTCGAGCGGCGGCGGCCGACCCGGGCCGGACCTGTGCTCATAGGCGAATCCTTTCCCTTTCGGCACCTGATGCCATATTCTGGCCCTCGTCACGCTTCCGCGTCGACGATTCGGCAAGCGAAAGGGTGTGCCGCATGGATAACGAGACCACAACCGACCCGGAGTTGGTGACCGAGGCCCTCGTCGAAGAGGTGTCCATCGACGGGATGTGCGGGGTCTACTGACCATGACCGCCCACACCGTGGGCGTGGCCTTCGACCCCACCCGCACCTGGCGGTTGCACCCGCAGGTAGCCGTACGCCCCGAACCGTTCGGGGCGCTGCTCTACCACTTCGGAACCCGCAAACTGTCATTCCTGAAGAACCGCACCATCCTGGCCGTCGTCGAGTCTCTCGACGAGCACCCCACCGTGGCCTCGGCCCTTGCGGCCGCCGGTGTGGATCACGACCAGGAGGCACCCTATCTGCACGCGCTGAGCGTGCTGGTGGCGTCGAATATGTTGGTACGTAAGGAAACCCCGTGACATCCATCGCTCCCGTTCCCCGGCTCGTCGAGCAGTTCGAGCGCGGCTTGGACGCGCCGATCTGCCTCACCTGGGAACTCACCTACGCGTGCAACCTGGCCTGCGTGCACTGCCTGTCCTCGTCGGGCAAGCGCGACCCCCGCGAACTGTCGACGGCCCAGTGCAAGGCCGTCATCGATGAACTCGAGCGCATGGGGGTGTTCTACGTCAACATCGGCGGCGGTGAGCCGACCATCCGGCCGGACTTCTGGGAACTCGTCGACTACGCCACCGAGCACCACGTCGGGGTGAAGTTCTCCACCAACGGAGTTCGCATCACACCCGAGGTGGCCGACCGCCTGGCTGCCAGTGACTACGTCGACGTGCAGATCTCGCTGGACGGTGCCACCGCCGAGGTCAACGACGCGGTGCGCGGTTCCGGATCATTCGCGATGGCGATCCGCGCGTTGGAGAACCTTGCCAACGCGGGCTTCGCGGACGCCAAAATCTCCGTGGTCGTCACGCGCCACAATGTCGGTCAACTCGACGACTTCAAAACCTTGGCCGACCACTACGGCGCGACACTGCGCATCACCCGCCTTCGTCCGTCGGGCCGCGGCGCCGACGTGTGGGATGAGTTACACCCGACCGCGGATCAGCAGGTACAGCTCTACGACTGGCTGGTGGCCAAGGGCGAACGGGTGCTCACCGGCGACTCCTTCTTCCATCTTGCCGGCCTCGGCGCACCCGGGGCGCTGGCCGGGTTGAACATGTGCGGGGCCGGACGTGTGGTGTGCCTGATCGACCCGGTCGGTGACGTGTACGCCTGCCCGTTCGCCATCCATGACCGCTTCCTTGCCGGAAATATCCTGTCCGACGGAAGCTTTGACAACGTCTGGAAGCACTCGGCCCTGTTCACCGAACTGCGGCAGCCGCAATCGGCCGGCGCGTGCGGCAGCTGCGGGCACTATGACGCCTGCCGC